>SUVS01000010.1 GCA_015061885.1 Lentisphaerota bacterium | reverse complement strand
ACGCCCATCCGGTTTGCGGTCGCGTTTACCGGGCATTGTTACATCATCTGCCGCAGGAAAAACATTTTCACGCTGCGGCGGTATTGTTTTGTCAATATCTTCCATCGGAGGTCCCCTTTTATAATTTTATTTAACTGAATAATATAACATTTATCACTCTGATTTGCAATCCGCAATATGCGGAATATTACAGATTTTACGAGGTAATTTTCCACCATTTTTTGTCAGCGTAAGTCATATCTTTAACGGCTTTAATATTACCTTGCTACCGGAACTACGGCAACCCGGAATCCGATATAATTTGTTTTTGCCGCAGGATTCAGATACGCCCGGCTGGCAGAACGGCATGATTGCGGCTGGTTGACCCAACTGCCGCCGCGTAAAACGCGTTTTTTACCCATAACCGGTCCGGTCGGGTCAACTGCAGCTTTTTCTTCCAGATAACCATACCAATCACTGCACCATTCTGCAATGTTTCCGTGCATATCATAGAGTCCCCACTGATTGGGCTTCCGCTGTCCCACTTCTTTGTGAGCATACTTTCTGCTGTTAAATGCGAATGCCGCGATTTGATCCGTATTAAAACTGAAGTTTGAATCAAGATCTTTGCCGTTGTTGAGAGCAGTTACAGTGCCAGCCCGGCAGGCATATTCCCATTGAGCTTCGGTCGGCAGATCGAACTGATAGCCATCCGGAAGATATACCGCAAATTTCCGATTCAATACCTCACAGAATCGTTTTGCATCAAACCATGAAACATTTTCAACCGGATTTTTATTCTTTTGAAATCGAGAAGGATTGACACCCATAACAGTCTGGTATTGCTCCTGGGTAACTTCATATTTGCCAATCCAGAAATCACGGGAAATCTTGACCTGATGGTATGTTTCATCGCGTTCTCTGCCAACTTCTTTTTCCGGTTCACTGCCCATCATAAAAGTTCCGGCATTGATTTTTACCATCTTCAATATGAGCGAAGAAGTCAGTTTTACTGCCGAGAGATTGTATTCCTGCATAGTGACAGTGATTTGCTTTTCGCCGTACCAGTCGCATTTTAATTTTATCAAACTGAAGAATTTTCTCTGACCTTTTTGGCTGATAATAGTACACTGGTATTCTTTATTTTCCATAAATCCGGTAAACAGATTCCCTGCCTGACCGGTAATCTGTGAATTATTGAAAGATATTTTTGCGGGCAGCTCCTCGCCCTCGGTAAAAATTATCAGTTTCAGAACCGGCTGCATGGCAAGTATGATTTTCTCCTGCATTTTTGATATTTCAGGATGGCACGGATCAACAGCACGCATCTGCTCTACTGCCTGTTTGGCTGTATGGAATTTTTTCTGCTGCAAAGCTGTTTCCGCTGATTGCAAAAGTTTCCCGATTTTTTCTTTGCGGACATTGTCTTCTGCCAGCGTTATCCATTGTTGTGCTTTTTCCGGCTGATATATCTGAAGCTCACGGGCATTTGCTTTGACCGCTTCCCAATTTTTCTGCTCAAAAGCTTTCTGTATTTTCGCTTGAACAGAATTGATCAGTGCCTGCTCGGCAGACTTGATTGCAAGTAAATATTCATTTTTGGCTTTGCGGAGCATTTCCACACCTTCAAAGAAATTTTCACTTTTATAATAATCTTGAGCCTTATTCATCGCTTTTTTTGCGACATCACAGTTTGCGGCATCCCATTTTCCATTACTCCTTTTCCGGGCACTTGTAACAATTTCCGCTATTTCACTTCTGCTGCGGCAATATTCATCGTAAAATTTTTTATTCATTTGAATATATTCTGCATCTTCAAGAGCCTTTTTCAAGAAAATATTTGCAGTTTGCTGCTTGTTTTCTGCAAGGGCATCTCTGGCAGCATTGAAGTTCCGGACCAAGCTCCCCCATCTTGAGGGGAATATATTTGTAATACCCATGTTATCAACTATCTGATATAGTTTTTTGAGCTTTTCAGACAATGATTCATTTTCCTGTTTCAGTTTTTTCTTCCGCTCTGAATCCACGGCTTGAGCTTTGGCTTTATTCACCTGCTGCTGCTTGCTTTTTTCCAGACGGTCATTGGCGGCAATATCATTGGCTGTCAGAGCTTCAGATACAATAATTTTATTTTTTTCCGGCTCCGGTTGAATTTGCTTTTGAGGAGTATTACCTGCATTTACATCCGGTTGGGGATTCTTTTTTACTTTTTCAACAATTTTTGCTTTTTCTGCAATTTGGCTTTGTTCGGAGATTATCTTTTCGGCAGCGACCTTTTGACGATAATTACTGTAATACGAAAATCCGGCTGATGCGATCAGAAAAATCAGAAGTAAAGACAAAACCGGAGCTGACTTACGAAGCATATTTCCCGGGATGATAACAGTTTTCTTATTTTCCAAAGCATTGGCAAATTCTGAACAGGAAGAAAAGCGTTTTTCCGGAACTTTATTCATTGCCCGGACCACAGCTTTCTGAACATACCCGGGGTGTCCGGATAAATTTTCCGGCTCCTGGGTCAGCACAATCTGTTGAAGAACTGCCGGATCAGGATTTTCAAAAGGCAGATGTCCGGCAAGCATCTCGTAAGTCATTACAGCCAGTGCATACTGATCCGCAGGTGCCCCCTGCGGTCTGCCCCGCCATTGTTCCGGAGCCATATAAGGTCCAGTGCCGGATGTACCGTTATATATCCCGGTAACACGGGAAAGACTGGTGTGAATATGTGCGGCTAATCCAAAATCCAATATTTTCACATTGCCATTGGCATCGATCATTATATTTCCCGGTTTAATATCCCGGTGAACGATATTCTGGGAATGAGCATAATCCAGAGCATCTGCAATTTGTCTGATCACAGCAGTTACAGCGTTGAGATCCAGAGAGTTATCTTTCTTTTTACGCTTGATCCACCGGCGTAAATCTTCGCCGTCGCAATTCTCCATAATAAGGTAATAAATGCCGTTTGCATTATCTTTTTCCAGATTATTACTGGCGGCAATATTGGGGTGGTAAAGATTATGGATAAGCTGGAAGTTTTCTTTGATATCCTCCATCTCAATAGTATTATGACTCAATTCCGGCGGAAGTGCTTTGAGTGCAATCTCGATTCCGGCTGTTTCATCAAAACATTTATAGACGATCCCCATACCGCCCTGACCGAGTTCGGCAAGAACTTTATAACGGTTGAGTATCAAATCACCGGGCACAAATCTGCCGTCAGGCTTACGGTTGCGTTTTCCGGGCACAGTAAGATAGTTATCTATATTATCCATATGCGGTTGCATCATATTTGTCATCCTTTGATTTTGATCGTAAATTCCGCTGAAAAGAGTATGATTTTTATAAAAAAATCACTCTCTCTTCAGCGGAACGGGCGGAATGTTTTATTCCTCCCGCCCTTAAGCTCTATGTCTTTACTTTATACTTTTTATCGCATTTTCAATAATTGTCCCGGGAGCTGTCCCGCGATTGAACCAGCTGTCAATCGGAACTTTATTGCCGACACCTTCCAGCAAATCAACACGCACACCGCCATTGACCATTACGGCATTGGGTACTCGCTGCCCCCGGGCATTCATCAACATATTCCCTGAATTCAAAAGAGCAATCACTTCGCCATCCTGATCAAAAATCGCACTTCCGCTGGCACCGCCGGTTGCGGGCAGACTATGCCGGAGCCAATGTCTGTTTTCAGGAACAGTTTGTTTTAAATCAAAGTCCGTCAAGCTGATAACAGAAGCGGATTGAAATGTCGCCACCGGACTGTCAAGATTAACATTGTTTTTGATAAGATTTTCAGAAGGGAATCCCAACAAAGCAATGGGGCGTCCGGGCTTCAGTTTATAAAGTTTTTCTTTGGATGCCAGCCGGAAAAAGTGTTTATGAGGCTCGCGGACAGTTACAACAGCTACATCCGGAGACATCGTACCGTTATAATCAGGATGAATTTGTACTCCAGTGATCGTACATGATTTCATTGCCTGCTGGTTAATAAGGATTCTTGCAGAAAAATTACTGCGTTCTATTGCAGTAGGTATATAACCGGTGACAAATTCAATCGCTTTGGCATGTCCGAACTTTTTAACGATTTCAGCCAGATTTTTAACTTTCAGTTCATTTGCCGCCAAAGTTACAGCAAGTTCTGCAATTATATTGTTTCTTTTTTCAAAAAAACCATTGACAACATGGCCATTTGTCGCAAATTGAGTGGGTGAAAAAGCCCAGGCAGTACCAATACGTATTTTATCTGCAAGTTTATTATCTATTTCAACATAAACAACAACAAGACCAACAGCGTGCTTCTTTTCCTCAGCGATTTCTTCAAAGCTCTTTTTGACAGAAATCGTGGGAACTGTAATATTAATACCGGATGATTGCGGCTGGACAATATCACTATCAGGCTGAATTCCAACCGGAGTATTCTTTTTAATTTCGGCGTTTCCTGCCGGGCGGAGGAAAATAAATGCCGAGATCACGATCAACACAACAGCGGCAATAATGTAAAGCACTGTCTTATTGCCAGTTTTCGGTTCCGGAGCAGAAACCGGAGCTGACGGCTGCTGCGGAACCGGTTCGTCCTGTTTCTGAAAATCCGCCTGATACTTTTTGCGTTCTTCTCTCCAATTGTACTCTTTCATAAGAATAAGTCCTTTCTTTTATGATTTACAGTAAAATTATCTTATTTCAGCGTATTACGAAAAATGAAATTAAAAATTTCAACAACCAGAACAGCAAAACAATGATTACGATTGCAGCAACTGCCCCTAAAATATAGAGCAGATATTTCGCCCAGTTATCAGCAATGTTGCCTTTTATATCATTGGTAATATTGCCGAAATCTTCGTCATTGAGTTTCCGTATTTCCTCTTCCGACAGCATTGTCTGCTCTGGACAGATTTCTGAAAATGTAATTGTTTTGCTCCAGAGAACATTTCCGGTTGCAGCATCTTCCAGCAAAAGTTGAACATCAACTTCAACTTTATAATTACAGACGCGATATTTTCTATCTTCAGTTATGTAGCTTTCTTGCAAATTGCGTGAAAGTTGACGGACAGAACCGTAGAAAATGGCATCACTGTCCAACTTTTTATCCCGTGCAGTGGAACGCACCAGGGTCAAGGTCGGGATCATGGGATTTTTTGGGATCATTTTTGTCCGGGCAAGAGTTTCAATAGCCAGACCGGTGATATACTGTTTGTTATCTCCAGCCAGAGGTATAACAGTAACCGATTTGATTTTTTCCAATTTATCAGCGAATGCCGGAGATACCAGAGATGAATAGGCTTCTTCAAAATTTTTCTTCAAAAGCATCCGCTGGTCGTTTGTAAGATCAACGATGCCTTCAAGTTTTTTATTGACATAGAAACGACATGCAAAACTATCCCCCCAAATATGCTGTTTGGTGACAATATCAGTAGCGTGAAGTTCGATTTCAGCATAGACCCGCTCATTGTTTTTATCAATAGTCATAACTCTGCATTGAAGCAGTATCTGTGCGGCTTTAAGTTTACCGAATTTGGCAACAGTTGCAGGATCAAGGATGTCATCTTTGCGTTCATCCCAGGCAAATTCCTTGATAATCTCATTCCACATGGGATCTTCTTTACCTTCAACACATGTGAATCCAGCTTTTGTTACAACATTCTTCAACCGGTGTACCAGCATACTTGAGAATTCACCAGACACACCGCGAACCGGAAGAATTGCAACCGTTTTGCTCCCGAACGGAGCGTTTTTTATAGAGTCTGCCGCCTGCTCAATGGTGTTGTAAAGTGCCTGGCGACTTTCATCATCTGTTACTTTGAAATTGACTGATGCGGTACAAATTACTGGCAGCAGCAGCATAATACTCCAGAGCTTTTTCATATTATAAAATCCTTTCGTTTATAAAAATTATTTCACTTCAAGTTTAACATTTATTGCATTCACCAACCCTTGAGGATATTTATCTTTAAGATAAACAATACGGAATGTGACAGCGGCTTGAGATGTATGCTGTGCAATATTAGTATAGTTTACAATTCCGGGCATGGAACGCAATATATTACTGATCCGCTCAACCTGTTTGGCAATCGCAGTGGTATCTGCATACTGGCGATGATTTTTCAGTGCAAAACGCATTTCCGTAACAGCAATATCATTATTACTGATTTCTTGCAATTTCTGACCAAGATATGCAGACAATGCGTTGACAACCGGATTTACATATTGATTTTTAGCATTGCTCAAACCGAGTTTCCGGGGCAAAGAATCCGGTTCAACAGTTTTACTGGCATAGAGTTTCTGTGCGGACTTGATCTGCACTGTAACTTGCTTGCATTTGACGCGGTAATAACCGCCATCACAGTCAAACAGTTCAAATTCCGGAGTCAGCAGAACAACGGCATCACAGGGATCAAGCAAAGTCAATTCCGCTTTTTCAAGAAGAACTGTATTAGTCAACCGTTCAGCAACTTTTTGCGAAAAAGATTTTTCAGATGCTCCGTAGATGATCTTCAAACGCAATTTTGTATTGACAGCACTTTCAATAGAAAAAGAATCTTCGGCAGTCTGGTTTTTTATGTGTATCGGACTTTGGGTCGCGACCGGTTGCGGCGTCGGCTGGGGGACATGCGTATCTCCAACATAAGAATTACATCCGGCACAAACAATGTTGATTGCTCCGATAACAGTCAATATACTCTTTTTCATAATTCAAGATCCTTTCTGATTATTTTATTTTACAGCACTTGCGATTCCATAAGGAAGTTGATCCTTCCGGTAAAGTATGCGGAAAGATACGATCCGGTTTTTGGCATTGGATTCGATAATACGCACATCATACACCCCTTTGATTTTACGGAGCTTGTTAAGCAATGTACGCTGTTCTGTTTCCATACGCGAAAAATTCAAATCAACCAGATAATAAGCGATCCGGAACCGGACTATGGAAACTGCAAATGTCTGATTGCCACCGGGAGTAAATATGTTTTTCATCCAGTTATCAACACCGCGCATTGCGGAAGCCAAAAGAGCATTACGGCAGGCATCATCGCTTGAATATGCTTCTGCGACTTCACTTTTATGCTGCCATACAGAGTACAAAGGTTCTCCTGTCGGAGTTGCAACTCCGATTTCCAAATTGTGGTACATCCGCAATTGCGGAAGCGGTACAATAACTTTGAATTCAGAATGTACATTTACTTGCATATCACATGGGGTATTGCCTTCAACGGACATACTGTAAGAATTGTTCAAACGCTCTTTGATCTGACTGCAAAGTCTGCTTTCATGCGAAGCAACACTGGGAACGACCCGCACCGCCAGAGGAGTATTTTTTTCCTCAAACAACTCATTATCGCCCCAGATGATCGGAAAGTGAATCGGTTCGGGCAACGGATTGGGATTGGGGTTTGGAACGGGATCTGGGGTAACTGCACAACCGCAACCGAGCAACATCAATGCGGTTATTGCCATAGTGCCAAAAGTTTGTTTTTTCATAAATTTTTCCTTTCTTTAATCCTGATGAAAATATTTTACTTGAATTTTTTGACCATTTGACTCAATGGAATGCCCCGGACGCAGGTAATGAAAATCCTGTTCCGGAGTGCGAATGAAAAATGAATGATTTCTGAAAAAAACATTCCAGTCTGCCAGTTCCGGGAAAATACGCCCAAGTTCGCAACACTGCCAGACAAGTATATAACACTCTTTTTCTTCATCACAGCGTTGGAATGTCATGGATTTTATCTTATTTGCCTTACAGGTTTGGCAGATATTTCTGCCGGAACGCATTTCACAATGCTGGAGAGTCATCTGCATGTGAATATCTCCGAATTCGATCAATGCCTTATCCGGGATCGGGATCCCGGCACTGTCCGGCTTTCTGCCATTGATGTAAGTGCCGTAGGTACTGCGGTCAAAAAACTTGACCGTATCTTCGCAATACAGTACTTCTGCATGAACCCGGCTGACGGTGGAATTCGGATAATCCCGCGGCCCCAGCTTACCGCCTCCGGCACGGATAAGCAAATCTGTTTCTTCGGGGGTTCTGCCGAATTTGATATTTTCTTTTCCCAGTAACAAATATTATTGCCATTCCAGCTGATACATAATTTTTCTGTGGGGTAAAGATTGCCTTTTACAAAAATATTTTCCGGACGCCAAACAGTTCTGGTCAAATTCTGTTTAGAGTAATCAAGCGGCAGATCATTGAGTTTGTCAACCAATTCATGGGCACTCAATGTTTTGCCGGCCAGTTTTGTCAAAGCATCACCAATATTATCCCGGTAATTAATATCCGCGGCATGACGGGCTTCAAAAGTCTGATTGATCACGATCTGCTTTAAGATGCTGCCGGATTGATTCGGGTCATAGACTTTGTGATCCACAATAAACTGATAATAACTCAAACCTTTTTCTGTTTGACAGCCAATGTAAAACGCAAAAGATATTCGTCCCGACAGCTGTTGCGGATTATACGGTATCTGTAATGTAAACGGATGATCCTTCCGCAAAATCTCATTGACCGGGATCTGCCGGCGGGTCTGATCTTCGGAACGCATATTTTCCATGAAGATCAACAGATGCTTCAATTCATTACTTTGCGGAGTCAGACGCAGTTTTATAACAGATTCAGCTCCACAGACAAAAAAGATATTCCGGTTGTATTCAACTTCGACATAGGCACACTCACTCCTGGAACAGACTGGTATATCAATGCTCTCAATATTTTCAGCTATTTCCCGGGATTTTACTGAAAGGGATTTATAAGACTCTTCATTTCTTTCAGCACTTGAGTCTGCGGCAATTTGCGAAAAGATTGCAGAAAAATCCACTCCGGATAATGTATTCTGACCAACTTCAGCCGGAGCGGACTCTCCGTTAAGAACAGCACCGCATTCCGGACAGAATTCACTTTCTCCGGGAATATATTCCACTGCTGATTTGCATCTTGGACATTCCATAACAAAAAACTCCCCAACTCCCTATTTAATGATTTGGGTCGTTGTATTGCTGCCTTTTTCAGAGGATTTTGCCATGGATTCAGCCGCCTTGTTGAACATGCGTTCACTCATCTGAAGCATCTGGTCATACAAAACTTTATTTTCAGCTTTGGCTCGTTCGATCACTTGCAACTGTTCCTGATTAAGCGAGCTTAATGCAGCGGCAGCGGCGGCATTCCCCCGGGCAGCGGCAGCCGCCAACAGAAGTTCCGGAGTCATTTTTGCCTGCATTTCCAACTCATACATCCGCAAAAGATGTTCCCGTTTGTCCTGATCATCTTCTGCTGCGAGCAAAGCCTTGATATCCATTCCGGCAGCAACTTGCATCATTTCAATCTTCTGCTTCTGATTGAAATCCTGTTTCTGCTGTTTGATATTCAACCAACCTTTAGCGGCATCCTGTTCAGCTTCCACATTTTTCTTTTCCAGATCCAGTTTAATTTCCTGAATTTTGGCTTCGATCTGTATATTTTCCAAGTTGGAATTCTGCTCCAAAAGCCGCCGTTCCAAATCTTTACGCCGACGCAAATCCAGAATATCCTGCTCATGTTCAGCATCTCTGTAATCGCGTTCAAGCTGACGAGTCTGCTGAAGATCATCCAGATCATTTTCATGAGTAAGAGCGTCCTTCTCTTTCTGCTGACTCCAAAGATATTTAATACGCTCAAGTTCCTGTTCACGTAACTCATCCTTGATTCCTTTTTCGTGAGCAAGCTGATTCATGTAATCTTCCATCTCAAACTCGCTCATAGCCTCGCGGCGGGTTGCATCATTGGCGAGTTCATCCGCACGGCGCATAAATTCAATTTCGCGGCGTTTGGCTTCCACCTGTCCGGAAAGATTACGAAGTTCCGAAAAGACTTCTGATTCAAATTCAAGTTCTTTAAGCCTGACAAAGCACAATCCTTTGGACACAAGATTTCCGGCCATGGCCGAAGCCGTATAGTTTTCCAGCTTGATCCGCAGATCGGGATCTTTGAACAAATCAGAAACAGTATGAGCATTGCAGAAATCTCTGGCGGCGTTATCCACATCCTGCAAAAGAGAATGAGCAATTTCGTCATATCCCAAAGCAGAAGTCAAAACATCATTTTTCAGGTAAAGACTGCTCCCCATCAGGTTACGCATAAATCCGGAGGCATTGGTTTCATCGAACTGAAGCACAACAACTACATGCATATCAGTTTCTATATCATCACTGGTACGGAGCTTTTCGATACAAACCGGCAATATAAATTCCGATTTATCAACCATAACAATGCTCTGTTCACCTTCCGGAGAAACTTGTTCATCCAAGTTGCCAACCGGATAAAATCCCGGTTCCAGGACTTCTTTTACAGCTCCGCCTTCCAGCAAAATTGCCGCCTGATTCTCCTGAACATTCAAGCCTTTACCGAGCAGTTTTTTCACATCTGCATATTCAAAGCGTTCAGCAAAAACTTCTTCATTCTTCTGCCAATTACCATCTGCCATATCCACACGGACTGATACATTTTGAACTTTGCCGCAATGAGGACAGATTTTAGATTCATTGCCGATCCGCTTTCCGCAACCTCCGCAAGTCCACCAGCTGCCTGGGGCAGCAGCTCCGCATTTGCTACAGAATTTAGCCGCAATATGAACCCGCTTTCCGCAAATCCTCAAATGATTGCCGGACTCATCGCGCAGTGCTGTGTAAGAAGCAAAAAGTGCCCGTTCCGCAACGTAAAAGAATCCTGATCTATCAACCCAGATTTTATATTTTTTCCTGGCATCCTGTAAAATTTTTTCAGCTTTTTCAAGAGCTTCACCCGAAAGTGCACGACCATTTTCGTTCACCAGCGATGTACATACTTTAGTGTAGAGTCTCTCAATCATTTGTCTATCCTCACAACTTTTGTGTTATTTATCTGCCTGATGTATTTCACAATATTCAGCTTTATCGTTTTCAATACATGCCTTGCAAAGCGGGGCCCCGCATTCCTTGCATTTTCCACTCATCGACAATGCACTGAAATATTTTTTCCCGCATCGGGAGCATATATAACTTTGCTCTCCGGATGCTGGAGTACCGACGCTCTGACGATCCATGTATTCTTTCAGCTGCATTTCAGATACACGGAACATCTTGCCTATTCTCACACTTGGCAATTCTCCTGTTTTTACCAATTTATAAATCAACTGGTAATTTACCCCGAAGAGTTCTGCGACCTCTTCCAGGGAATAAAATTTAATTTCCATTTTGTACCTCCTTCTAAAAAAACAAAGGTTGATAATTCTTTCTTCCAGAGATAATATACATTAAAAAACAACAAAATCAAGTTATAAAAACAAAAAAATAATAACAAATATAAAGAAAAACAACAAAAAAGTGTGTCTTTCCTCTTTTTTCAACCTTTTTTATGCTCTTTGGGGGATTTTCACGAATAAAAATAACTATTTTTCATTCCCCCTGTTTTCTTTACTGTTAATATAGTTGTCTTTTAATAGATTGTCAAGCATCACTTGACAGCATAAGATAAAAGTATTCCGTTTTTTCAGAGTTATGCCTCCGGTATTAACAATATATACAGTTATTTTCAAAACGCATCAAAAATCCGGCGTATAAAAAATCCGGCGGCAAGTTGCCAAACTTAATTTCCGGCTGTATATTATTAATAACAGGTTCTTAAAATATATGGCTGAAAATGTTTGAAAATATTGTAATCAAAGGTGCAAGTCAGCACAATCTTAAAAATATCAACGCTGTTATTCCGCGTAACAAACTCGTGGTCATCACCGGTTTGTCCGGTTCGGGCAAAAGCTCGCTGGCGTTTGATACGCTTTATGCTGAAGGGCAGCGGCGGTATGTGGAAAGTCTTTCCGCTTACGCCAGAATGTTTCTTGATCAAATGCAGAAGCCCAAAGTTGAGCATATTGAGGGCTTGTCGCCGGCTATTGCCATAGAACAACGCTCTGCCGGGAGCAATCCACGCTCTACCGTTGCCACGGTTACTGAAATTTATGACTATCTGCGTTTGCTCTACGCCCACGCAGGAACTCCCCATTGTCCGCATTGCGGAAAAGAACTCAAACGCCAGTCTGCCGAAGCCATCACCAGTCAGCTTATGGAACTGCCGGAAGGCAAAAAACTTATGCTTCTTGCCCCCATAGTCGATGGCAGAAAGGGCGAACATCATGATATTATCGAAAAAATCCATACCGACGGTTTTCTCCGTTGCCGAATCGACGGCAAAATCGTAACCATTGATGCCCCTTCAGAAATAAAACTTGCCAAAACCATCCGCCACTATGTTGATATTGTGGTCGATCGTCTGGTTTCCGGCAATATGGATCGTTCGCGGGTCAATGACTCGGTGGAAACCGCCCTCAAGCACGGCAACGGTATGCTGACACTCCTGGTGCAGGATCCGGCATCCGGCGAATGGGAGGAAACCAAATACAGCGAACACCTTGCCTGTGTGGAGTGCAAAGTAAGTTTCGGCGAACTCCTGCCGCGTAATTTTTCGTTCAACAGTCCTTACGGAGCTTGCAGCAGTTGTAACGGTCTTGGCGTGCAAATGGTCATGGCACCCTCGCTGGTGATCCCTGACGACAGCAAATCCATCCGCAACGGAGCCATCCCCGGCTGGCGGCGCGGTCCGCGGCATCTTATAATGTATTACAACATGATCTTGCGGAAAATCGCCGAGTGGAAAAATATACCCGATATGCTCACCAGGCCGTTCCGCGATCTGCCTGAAGAGATAAAACACCTCCTGCTTTACGGCAGCGGCGAAGAACATCTGGAATTTGACTACTATATCCGCGGCAAAAAGTTCCACTGGTCAAAGCCCTTTGAAGGTATTCTGGAAAATATGCGGCGGCGGATGGTCGAAACCGAAAGCGAATCTGTACGCGAACGCATGAAAAGTTATCTGGCTCCCCGAACCTGCCCGGTCTGTCATGGTGCAAGGCTCAATCCGGTAAGTCTGGCAGTAACAGTGGGCGGGCTTTCCATTGATAAATTCAACGCATTGAGTATAGCCGATGCGGCGGATTTTCTGGATAAACTTGAATTGGATAACGAAAAAGCACAAATCGCTGAAGATGTTTTGCGGGAAATAAGATCGCGGCTGAAATTTCTCTGTGATGTGGGTTTATCCTACCTTTCGCTTGACCGGGCTTCCGGCACGCTTTCCGGCGGCGAAGCTCAACGCATCCGCCTTGCCACCCAGCTGGGGTCGGCACTGGTGGGAGTGTTGTATATACTGGACGAACCCTCCATCGGCTTGCATCAGCGGGATAATGATCTGCTGATCGATACGCTGAAAAAACTCCGCGATCTCGGTAATACCGTGATCGTGGTGGAACATGACCTTGATACCATCCGTTCAGCCGATTTTGTGATGGATCTGGGCCCCGGAGCAGGAGTGGCCGGCGGCGAAATCGTAGCTCAAGGCTCTCCCGGCGAAGTGGCGGCAGTTGCGGGTTCACCCACCGGTGATTACCTTGCCGGCAGAAAAAACATCATTGTGCCAGCCCAACGGAATAAAGGCAACGGTAAAAAAATCAAACTCAACGGCTGTCGGCACAACAATCTCAAAAATATCAATGTGGAGATCCCGCTGGGGGCATTCACCTGTGTTACCGGGGTATCCGGTTCCGGCAAAAGTTCGCTGGTCAATGAAATACTGGTGCGAGCATTGAATCAACAGCAGAAAATCATGGATCTGCCGCCGGGAGAACACGACCGTATCGAAAATCTGGAACTTATCGACAAAGCTATTGTTATTGATCAGAGTCCGATCGGGCGTACTCCCCGCAGTAACGCGGCAACCTACATCGGTGCTTTTGACATCATCCGCAAACTTATGGCGGAAACTCCCGAAGCCAAGCTCCACGGCTACACACCGGGGCGGTTCAGCTTCAACATGAAAGGCGGCAGATGCGAAGAGTGCAAAGGCGACGGCATCAAAAAAATCGAAATGCAGTTCCTTTCCGATGTCTATGTGGAGTGCAGTGCATGCAACGGCAAACGGTTTAATTCCGAAACGCTCAATGTGCGTTACAAAAAACACAATATTGCCGAAATACTTGATATGACCGTAAATCAGGCGGTGGAGTTCTTTGAAAATGTACCGCCCTTGAAGCGAAAACTTGCCACCTTGCAGGAAGTCGGTTTGGGCTATATCAAGCTCGGACAGCCCGCCACCACCCTCTCGGGCGGCGAAGCCCAACGGGTCAAACTCGCCAGCGAACTCTGCCGTATTCCACGCGGACACACCATGTATATACTCGATGAACCGACCACCGGTCTGCACCTTGCGGATGTGGATCAGCTTTTGAAAGTGCTGTTCAAGCTCCGTGATCTGGGCAACAGCGTGTTGGTCATTGAACACAATCTTGATGTAATAAAAACTGCCGACCATATTATTGATATTGGCCCGGAAGGCGGTTCTGCCGGCGGCGAGCTTATTGCCGCCGGTACGCCCGAAGAAGTGGCAGAAAACAGTAAATCGCATACCGGGCGTTATTTAAAGGAGTATTTATAAAATGAACATAGCATATCAGACTTTTCTGGCTATACTGGAAACTTTCATCGCATTCGGCATCGGGGCTTTTCTGACCCGCAGGAAGATAATTGATGCCACGGGTATCCAGCAGATTTCCAATCTGACACTGGATGTGCTTTTTCCGCTGATGACCATCGGCAGCATCACCCGCAACTTCAAAGCCGATCAGCTTATAGATACATGGATACTGCCGGTAATGGGTTTTGCGATCATGGCTTTCGGGATGGCGTTAGGCCGAATTTTCAGCCGTATCATGCGGTACGAAACCAAAGAACGCAAAGCTATGTTTCAGCACTTCTGTACTTGTAACAACTACCTCTTTCTGCCGCTGATAGTGCTGGATAACCTGTGGGGCGATAAATATGTAAGTTTGCTTTTGCTGATGAATATCGGTTCCACTATCGGGTTCTGGACAGTTGGTATCGCCGCATTCGGCGGCAGTTCCCGCCAGGAAACATTGCGTAACATATTCTCGGTAAACTTGTATGCCGTGGCGATCGCCTTGCTGCTGGTGGCGTTCAACATCCAGCTGCCGACTATTCTGGCAAAGGTCTGTAATACTATGGGTAATGCAGCAGTGCCGCTGGTGCTTATCGGCATCGGGGCGGCGATCTACAACAGTGCAGGCAAGTTGACGCACCATTTGTTCGATGTATTTTATTTGAGCGTGGTTCGGCTGATCCTTCTGCCGATTGCAATTATTATGATGCTCAAACTCCTGCCGCTGCCGCAGGATATTTTCCGGGTGCTGGCGGTGGTATCGCTCATGCCGGTATCTTCAAGCTCGGTGCTGGTGGCACGGCGTTACGGCGGCGATATAGATTTGGCAAGTCAGGCAATCATTATAACCACATTGCTTTCGATCATAACGGCTCCGCTGATGCTGAAAATACTGCTGTAAAAATACAGACAGTATGGATGGCAGCTTAACGGAGTATAACGGGAATTAACGGTAGATAACGGTTTGGCTGTTGCCGCCATTCACCGCATACGCAAGCGGTAGTTTTTACACTGCGTATGCCTTGCCAGTTAAGAAGCGGCTTTTATCACCGCTTGCCACGCCGTAGTTTAACGAAGGCGGGTTATTACCGTTCTCCGTTGAGCGGCAGACAGGTGTTCATGCTACGACACAATATCATTATGCAACGCTCCCCCCGCTGGGCGAAGGTTATCCCATTGCCGACTTTTGCGAGTTTCCCCTCATCTTGCGATCAATATTCGTAATAACAGAATTCTTCGCTGCGGCTGATTTCGCTTACCACACCATCGGGAGTGATGGTTATACAGTCAAATTCTTTCTGATAACGGTCGCGGCTGTGTACGGTCAGGCATTTGCCGGTTACTTCCACATCTATGGAGGTAAACTGCATATTATCGCTCAAACTGCCACTGGGGCCGCCGGTTACTATCACGGGGAAGTTATACATCACTTCATGATGCGGCAGACCGTTGCCGTCGCGGAGTTTTGTAATATCACACATGCAGTAGCATGCGTTTTTCATCGGCACACTGCGGGTGGGCCGGTGGATGTGTCCGCCCAGCCAGAGATGAATTTTAACCTGCGGATTTTCGCCGCCGAAAACCGGGTCGATTACCTGATGCACGTGGCTTGGCATGTAATCTTTGGCGTCGCCGACCGGAATACCATGAGCCAGCACGATGCGGTATTTGGCATCGCGGCACATCGGCAGATTTACGGCATTTTTCAGCCACATTGCTTCGGCGGCAATGTAAGGCTCAAAGTCATGATACTGACGGGTGGAAGGCGGAGCCTGCCAGCCGTGATCATCGCAGAAATCCAGCACTATAAAGCAGACATCGCCCCAGCGGAACATGTAGTAGCCTTCTCTGCCCGGATCCGGTGCGGTAAAGTATTCAAAGAAACGGTTGGAGTCTTTGCCGTAAATTTCGTGATTGCCGCGAACCATGACCAGCGGCAGGTGATTTTCTGTTATTTCCCGGTACGGCACAATAAATTCATCCATCACCGCAAAGTCATAATCGGTCGTCCAGTACAAATCGCCGCAAAATGCGAAAAAGTCAGGTTTGAAACTGTTGTTTCTGCCGATCAGATCTTCCAGAAAGCGTCTGCGTGCCGACGGCGTCTGCAAGTCAGCTGATACCGTAAAGCGGAAATCACCCTTTGCCGGAGCGGTTTTGAAGGTGTCTATATCAAAATGATATTCTTTCAATGTCCGGCAATCGTCCAGCAGGACCGCCCGGTATTCGTACACACTGCTGCTTTGCAAACCGCTCAATCTTATATGGTGAACCGCCCGGTCATGCCGTGCCTGTCCGCCGAGGTTGTCGTAAACGCGGGTCCACGCGTCGGTGCCCTGCAAACGGTAATCAACCGCCGCCGGACTTTTACGATTGCCGGTAAAGATAACCGAAACAGCGTTATCTTCCGCATCCGGGAATGAAATAAACGGCTTGTAACGCATCGCCAGCTGGGGAATATCTTCCATTATCTTGCATGCCACGGTCAAAGTCTGACCGCCGAAAACTTCAAACACCAGCTGATTACGGCCGGCTTGATAAGTTATTTCCTGCAAGTGATTAGTGGGGCTGAACGGAGCTTCGCTGTTGGCACAGCGCCGGGCATCGAGTACCATTTCACCGTTGAATCGCAATGACCATGTCCAGTCCCCGGCAACCCCCAGAAAAAAAGTTCCGCCTTCTTCTGCCGTAAAATCAGCAGTCAGCACAGTGCGTGCCAGCAATGCCGGTTTTTCGGGAATAATATCGTACATATCAAGCATACCGGACGGGGCGAACTGAAAACTTTCGCCTTTAATGCTCCGGCCGTCAGGCAGTTCGAGCGTATCATCAATAAAGCCGTTGAGGTTTTCCAGTACATCCGGAATTTCCGGGGCGGCAAAATATTTCCACTGCCAGTTGGCGGTATTTTCTCTGTAACTCATAAAGCTGAACCTTTTTTAAAGATGTTTTTTTATAAATTCAAGCAAAGCGTCCCAGTTTTCGGGCATGAATTCGTGTTCGCCGTTACGCAAATAATACCCGATTGAACCTTCGCCGATGAGTTTGCCACATTCCGGAAAACCGGTGTTTTCCAGCCCGCTTCTGCCGTAAATATTCCACGCCTGCGATGCCAGCTTGCCGGAAAGATATTCGCCTTCCGGATCGGCATATACATCGTTGGAGGCACTGGCTATGTAGAGCAGCCGCGGAGCAATCGCCGCCATCAGAAAATGCTGATCGACCGGGTATTCCAGATCACGATCGGCATATTTCTGAAACTCTGCACAGAACCAGTGTTTCACCCAGACATTCAACCAGGAGAAATCTTCGCCGTAATAGCGGTGCGTGAACTTCGCTCCGCAAGTACCGGAACAGTTGGAAACCGTCAACCATATACGCTTATCGTTCGCCCCCGCCCACAAAGCGGTTTTGCCCAACCGCGAATGACCATGCACGACCACATGTTCCATGTCGATTTCTTCCTGCGTACTCAAGCAGTCCAACGCCCGCATGATCCCCCATGCCCAGGCACTGATCGCTCCGGTGTTGCGTTGGGGCGAATCCCACTCTTCGGCAGTATAAAAAAGCCGCATAACGCTGGTCTTAAATCCCCACGGCTTATCGTAAAATATATCGTTGTAAGATATGGTTGCCGCCGCAAAACCCTGCTGTAAAACTTTTTCAAACTCCCAGCGGTAGGCTTTCATGCCCCGCTGACTTTCATCGGCACGGTTGTCGTTGTAGCGGATAGTCCATGTTTTGGGTTCACGCTCAAAGGGGTTGAATGTTACTTCCGGATCAAAAGTCGTGGCAATATTTCCCGGAAAGTTCAGTCCGAAAATCACCGGCACTTTGCCCTGCCGTTTGGCGGGAATATAAAGCAGCATGGGTATAACATGCTCTATATTATTGTTGACACAAACTATATCAAATTCCCGCCGGATCGCCATACCGTTGAAAGCTGAACCTTCTTTTTTGAGTACAAACTCCAATTTTTCGCACATACCGGGAATCTCGCCATACATGGAACGCTTAAATTCATCCAGCAGATGCGGCTGTACATTCTGTTCAAACTCATCAGACGTCATATTTTCAGTTACCGGCAGAGCCGGTATGGTGTACGGCGGAATTTTATCACTGTCAAGGTTCATAGCTTCTGCTTTTGCCTGAATTTCAGGCGGCAGATTTTCGTGGGCAAAACGCTTTTCTTTCATAAAAAAACAGACTCCTGTGGGTTAAAACTTGACCAGACCCGCCGCATAAAGGAAGGTTATCAATGTCAATATCGGTGCAATAAAACGCACAAAAAGCGACCACACCCGTACCGGCAGCTGCATATTGAGTTTATTGCGGAAAGCTGAACCTTTTTCCAGAGTAAGCGGCATAGAGCCTCCACGCCGGTAAAGCTCCTGCGAACATTTGCCCACGCCCCATATCCAGCCGACAAAAACAGCGATCAGCAAACCATCCAGCGGCAATATCCAGCAGGAACAAATATAATCCAGTTCATCAAGAAAGTTGCCCTTTACAGAACCGAGAACGCCATTCAGCACCTTTTCCAACACCGGCATATTTGACCAATCACCCACGCTCCAGCAGCTCAAAAGAGCAAACACCGAAATCACCACCGTCAATCCGATAACAGCCTTCTGCCGGGAAATCTTCAAGTGCTGCATAACGGTTGCCACTCCGCACTCCAGCAGACTTATGCCGCTGGTCAGAGCAGCAATCGCCAGCAGAATAAAGAAAAACCCGTTCCACAACCACCCCAGACTGCCGGGAATCGCATTAAAAGTTATGGGCAACACCTGAAAAATCAGACTCGGCCCCTGCGAGGGCGAGCCGCCCATGGCAAACACCGCCGGAAAGATCGCCAGACCGGCAAGCATGGCAAGCAGGGTATCAAACACAGCAATACTCACTGCCGAAGAAAGTATATTGCGGTTACGGGGCAGATAACTGCCGTAGGTTATCAATATACCCATGCCCAGACTCAATGAGTAAAACGCATGACCAAGTGCATCAAGCACGCTTTTTTCGGTTATCTTGGAGAAATCCGGTTTCAGGAAAAACTCAATACCCTTGCCGGCTCCCGGCAGAGTTACCGAGCGGACAACCAGCACCAGAACCAAAACAAACAACAGCGGCATAAGCACTTTGCTTGCAAACTCCACACCTTTTTTCACCCCTGCAAAGCAGACAAATGCACAGATAAACATGTATGTGAGCATACCGGCAGTACACAACCAGCCATTGGTCGCCATTTTGCCGAAAGCCTTGCCCGCCGCGGCCGGATCGGAAAAGTTCAGATTACCGGCAAAAGCCTCGTAAGTATAAAGTAATGTCCAGCCGCCGATCACCGCGTAATACGAAAGGATCAGCATCGCCACCAGCGAACAGAAAAAACCGACCACTGTAAAACCCCAGCGGTAAACCGCCAGTGCGATCAATGCCACGATCGACGCCAGACCGTAATTCTGACTGAAAACAGCGATCAGTGCCGCCAGCAATATCCCGCCACCGGCAAAACATTTGCTGATGGTATCAGAACCTTTTCTGAAATACTGAAAAGCACCGATCGGGTCGCTCTGCGATGCCCGCCCCATGGCAAATTCCGCCAGCATCACCGGCAGACCGATCAACAGCATACACCCCAGATAAACCAGAACAAAAGCTCCGCCGCCATTCATGCCGGTAATAAAAGGAAAACGCCAGATATTGCCCAAACCGATGGCAGAACCGGCCGCCGCCATAATAAAGCCCCAGGTACTGCCCCAATGTTCACGATTTTCGCTCATAAAAATAATCTCTCCCATAAAATTGTCTCTAAAAAATAAAATCACATTAAAGTAGCACAACTTTAATGTTTTTTCAACATTGCAACAGGGTTTATTTGCAACTAATTTTTCTTCTGCTGTACTTCTGTTGATAAATTTTCGGCGATATACCGAACTTTTTGCGGAAAGAAGCACTGAAATAATTCACCGAACTGAATGCACACAATCCGGCAATTTCGTTTACACTCAAGTACTGTCCGGTCAGAAAACGGCACGCTTTTTCCAGACGGCAGTCCATCAGCAGTGCTGTAAACGGCTTGCCGAAGTGTTCCGTTACCAGGTGGCAGGTCCGCGACGGCGACAACGCAAGTTTGCGGGCAAGATCATGCAAGGTGATTTTTTCGTTATAATGCTGTTCCAGAAAATCTGAAACTGTTTTTTCAAAACTGTTATCTTTGCTCTGTCCGGTCAGAAAATTTTCCATCTGTTCAGTCAAGCCCGCCGCGATCACCGGCAGAACAGCTGCGGTTTGACGTATTTTCACCCGGTCAAGCGGCCGCTGCCACAAACCGGCAAACAACACACCGCAGAGTATATCATTGCGGAATACCGGGGCAACTGCCTGCACATAACCTTTCCGGCAGTGCCAGAGGCGGCAGACGGGGCGTTCGGCAATCAGCGTGTTACGCAATTTTACCACACAATGTTTGACACAACTGGCAACTTCGCCAATGGGACAGTATTCACCATGACGGTAATGCAGATTGATATATTGCCGGCGGCATTTTATCCGGTTCCGGGAAAAAAATTGATAACGCACATCGTGATAGACCAGATGCACACCAAGAATTTTTTCAAAAATTTCGATCTGTTTACTTATATCCATAATAAAGAAATACTATAGCACAATATATGCAATATGCAATTATTTTCAGCAATACAATATAACTTTTCAGCAATATAACACTTGATTTTTTAATTTTCAGCGGTATCTTGATAGATAAAGAGTCAAAATTTATCACACAATGGAGAAAACAAAATCATGCAAAACTATCAGATCCGCGCCGCCCAGCTCGACTTGAACCGCCAGAAAGAAACTATGGAGTTCATCCGCTTTTACATTGATTTTCTGGCTGATAACGGGTATAATACGCTTCTGCTTTACGCCGCGTGGCGGATAAAGATGCAATCACACCCCTACCCCGCTGAAGCTGAAGCCTACACCGCAGATGAGATCCGTGAAATCGTTGCTTATGCGTTCAACAAAGGTCTGAAAGTTATCCCCACTACTAATCTGACCTTTGTCAACAGCCTTACCCGTTACCCGGAAATGGCTGACATGCTTGAAAATGGAACCCGTTTCTGGGGTACCCGACGCGGGAATTTCTGTTTATCCAATCCGCGGATTTACCAATTTATCGAAGATTATCTGACCGAATTTGCCGAACTTGTGCCGTCGGAGTATTTCCACATCGGCGGCGATGAGTGCTGGGATCTGGGTTATTGCGAAAAATGCACCGCCGGCGGCATGAACTACGATAAAGAAGTTGCCATGTATAAAAGTTTTATCCTCAAATGCCGCGAAATCGCAGTCGAAAAACTCCATCGCCGCACGATCATGTGGGATGATATGTTTGACTATTACCCGCATCTGCTTGATGATATGCCGCGTGATCTTATCATGGCACACTGGCAGTATCAGGAAGATGTTTACACCAGCACCGGCCATTTCGGCAACCGCCGCCGCGAAAATATGCTTGAAAAGTATGAAGAACTCGGCTTCAACTACCTGATCGCCCCGGCAACCTACCTGACCAGCAATGGCAGAACATTCTCGGAATACGCCTCCAAAGGCAAAAATCTCATGGGCGGACTCATGACCACCTGGTGCAATCACCACCGCTTTATGTATAAAGCCTTGCCGGTGATCGCCTCGGTGGGGCGTCATTGGGATAATCAGGGAAGCGAAGAAGATTGTTTCAGAGCGTTTGTGGCAAAATACTTCGACAACGCCGATGAAGAACTCGTGCAGGCACTGCGTTGTTTCTGCGAAAACAACAGTACCCGATTCACCAGTTTTACCGCGTTGAACACCAGCAAACAGGGCTTTTCCGGGTTGCGGTACGGAACCAACTCCCGCCGGACGCTTGAATTGGTCATCCTGAAAAACAAATATCCGCAAATCACCAACGAAACCGGCAAACGCATTATTGAAGAACTTATAATCATGCTGGAACTGGAATGTGCCATTTTTGATCTGACCAAACTCATCCGCGATATACCACGCAAACTGACCACACCGGAACAAATCAACTCTGCTCTGGCTCTGGTGCAAGCAAAAGCGGATAATTATTCAGCCAAGTGGAACGAATGGCGTGCGGGGATAACTCCGAATACCATTGCGGATTACCTCAATAAATTTGTTTCTTCAACCAGAGTTCATTGCGAAAAACTTTTTAAAGGCAATTATCTGCGGATACTTTTTGCCTCGGTAAATCAGTACGGAGCCGAACCGCTGGATATATCGCTTATAAAAAATGGCGAAAAAATCCCCGCGGCAAAAGGTTGTTTCCGAGGCGACGGAGCGTGCTACGAACAAATTTTCCCGCTGGATAAAGCCGTTGAAGCCGAGGCAATAGTCATCGAAGCCAAAGGTTACGGCGGTCAAGGCATAGCCTACGCAGAAGTCTGCCTGACCGATAAAAAACTGATCCCGGAATCAGCCGAAGGCAAAGGCATGGTATCCAATCCGGAATTCGTCCTTGAAGACGACTGTAAATACGCCTTTTTAGGTTCGCAAGATACCATGGCAAGCTGGAAAGACCGCGCCGCCGCCGACGCAGTACACACCCTGACGATAAAACTGAAAAAATACTGTTGTTAAAGCCCCCCAAAAAGATGTAATTTCAAAAGTCATTCAAAACATTGAAGGTCATTTATCTTTTTGCGTTGCAAAAAGATAAATGACCAGGAAAAGGTTTGGAAAAGGGTGATGGGGTTCCGCCGCTCTTACCTGAACTTCTTCAACAACGCTTTGGCGTGTTCGTTTGCGGCGGCGGTGCCGCCTAACATGCGGGCTATTTCTTTTATGCGTCCGGCTTGATCGAGTTCGGTTATTTCGCCGAAGACTTCTTCGTTTTCTATGTGTTTGCTTACGGCGTAGTGGTGTTCTGCCAGAGATGCCACTTGCGGCAGATGCGATATACACAAAAGCTGACGCTGCTTTGCCAGCGATGCCAGTTCTTCGCCTACACGCAGACCGGTTTCGCCGCCGATATTCACATCTATTTCATCAAATATCAGCACCGGCACGGCATCGCTGTCTGCCAATACGGCTTTGACGGCAAGCATGACACGGGCGATTTCGCCGGAACTGGCGATCAAACGCAGCGGAGCCGGATTCAACCCCGGATTGCCGGAAAAGATCATATCAACCGTATCAATACCGTTTGTTTCCGGTTCGTGACGGGTAAAATCCATATCAAAAACATTGAATTCAAAACCCAATACTTTGAGTTTTTCCGAAACGGCTTTGCAGAGTTTTACCGCAGCTTTTTTCCGGGCAGTTGAAAGCTCTTCTGCGGCGGCAAGCATCGTTTTTCGGGCTTCTGTCAAACGCGTATCGCACTCTTTTTTGACCTTGGCAAACTCTCTGAAAAGCTGTAACTTGCTTTGAGCTTCGTGCCAACGGTTCAGCACGCTTTCCAATGTCGGGCCATAGTGGCGTTTCAGGGTGTAAATCGCACTCAAGCGGTTTTCCAATTCAGCAAAACCGGCTTCATCGAGTTCAATGGTGTTGCCGTAGTTTTCCAACTCATCGGACAAACTTTCGATACTTTCGCGGATCAACTCCAGATCGGTCAGAAATTTTCCGGTATCACTGCCGCCGAGCCGGGCAAGCTGCTCCAACTCCCGATAGACACCCGACAATGCATCTATCAATGAATTATCGCTCTGACTCAATGCCGAAACTGAATTGCGGATTATCTGCAATATTTCGTGCGAATTTGCCGCCAGTTTATGCCGTGCGGCAAGCGTTTCGTCCTCATTTTCCTGCGGATTTACAGCACTTATTTCGTCAACGATGCCCTGCAATGTTTCGGCTTCTTCCGGCGTGGGTAATTTTCCCAACAGCCCGTCGCACTCTTTTTCCAGCTCCCGCAACGCGGTCAGTTTTTCCTGATACGCATTTTTCAATGTCTTGAGCTTGCCGTAGCGGTCGAGCAGTTCCAACTGCCGCGACCGGTGGATCAAAGTGTGGTGTTCGCTGGCTCCATGCACATCAACTAAAAGTTCGCCCAGATTTTTCAGGGTAGTGATTGTTACCGGTGTATCGTTGAGAAAATTTCGATTACCGGTAGCAGTAAAGGTTCTCCGCAGCTGGAGAGTGATTTTTCCACCGGCTTCAAACTCAATACCCGCTTCTTCCAACGCCGCAACTATTTCGGGATTGCGTTCCGCATCCACCGTGATCTCGGCAGCAAGTTCGCAGCGGCTGCACCCCGCCCGCAACAGATTTTTATCCGCCCGCTTGCCGGTCAGCAATGCAATCGTATTGAGCAGAACCGTCTTGCCTGAACCGCTTTCGCCGGTAACCGCATTAAAGCCGGAAGCAAACTCCACTTCAGCATTGGCAATCAAAGCCAAATTCTTGATTTTAAGGTAATTGAGCATAATTGTTTAAAAAAAATGGTATTGTTGCAAAACCTTTTTCTATCTTTTTTCCGGTCAAGGGTATAAACAACCACGGTTCATTCGCCATTATCCATATATATGGGCTTTTTTTCAAACGGGATGCTTGAGCAATAACTTCCGCAATATTGTTTTTGTGCAACTATACTCATATATTTATTCAAACTGATATACCTTGCACATCCCAAGGGGAGATTGCATTCTCCCCTTGGATCCCCTTTGCTCCTTCAGCAGCAACAGCCAGTGCGAGTTACTTGGCGATCTTTAATTAGAGCGGGGGCTACCGCCCCCTTAAGCGATTTTACGGCAAGCCGTAAAATCGTCCTCAAACGCCGGATGGCTTCGTTCACTCCGGTCAGCTTCGCGGAGTATTTCCGCTCGGTTTGCCGGAATGTATCCGGCAAACTGCCCTCCCATGCGTTCACGGCCCTGACCGGGCTTCGCGGCGTTCCGCCGCGTGTGCTGTCGGCTTGCTGTATTGCTATATAAATCTTTACAACTTTTGCAATCTTCAGAGCAAACCGGCGTTTTCAGCCAATCCCATGCGGATATTCATGCACTGGATCGCCTGACCGGATGCACCTTTGGTCAGATTGTCAATACAGCTCGTAACAATGAGCTTATTGGTTCTCGGATCAATATTGTAACCGATCTGACAGCAGTTGCTCATGGTTACATATTTTACATCAGCCGGCTTTTTCGGCGGCAGAACCATGACAAATTCTTCATTGCCGTAGGCTTCGTCGTAAACCTTCTTGACATCTTCAAGCGTAACACCCGGCATCAGATTGTATATGATCGTGGAGTTGATACCGCGATTGAACGGTGCCAGGTGCGGTATAAAGTTGAGCTGAAGATCATCCACTCCGGCGGCAACGGCAAATTCCTGCTCGATTTCTGGCGTATGCCGGTGACCGACCACGCCGTAAGCCTTGAAACTTTCGTTACATTCCGGGAAGATGTATGCTTCGGCAACTTTTCTGCCGGCACCGCTTACCCCGGAAGCACTGCAGATAATGATGCCTTCGGTACTGACCAGTTTGGCTGCCAGCAGCGGAGCCGACGGCAGAATACAGCTGGTAGGGTAACAACCGGCACAGGCGATCAGATTGGCAGTTTTAAGCTGTTCGCGGTAACGCTCCGGCTGACCGTAAACCGCCTGTTTGAGCAGTTCCGGAGCCGGATGGGGTTCGCCATAATATTCTTCATATTTGGCAGTACTGCGAAGACGGAAGTCCGCAGAAATATCTATAACGATCAGACCGGCATTCAGCAGCGGGATCGCGTATTCAGTCGCAAGACCGTGCGGCAGAGCCAGAAAAGCCACATCGGCAAGTTTTGCAAGTTCCGATACATCCGGATTGCAGAATTTGAGTTCGCTCTTGGCAAATCTCGGATAAACTTCGCCAATCGTTTTTCCGGCATTGGCACGGCTCGTTATGGCAGTCAATTCCACATTGGGGTGCTTGAGCAGTAAACGCACCAGCTCTTCGCCGGAATAACCGGAGGCTCCGACAACTGCAACTTTGATTTTTTCAGCCATTTTAACAAAAAACTTTCTTTTGATGGGTAAAACCCCGGTAAAAAGCAAAAAAAGGGGACCGAATCGAGTCGGACCCCTTTGAAAGAATTTTCCAGTCGAAAAATACTTTTAGCGTTTCGAGAACTGGAAGCGTTTGCGGGCGCCCGGCTGACCGGGTTTCTTGCGTTCCTTAACGCGGGCATCGCGGGTCATCATGCCATTGGACTTGAGGACTGCACGATAGCTTTCGTCATAAGCGACCAATGCACGGGCAATACCATGACGCAGGGCACCGGCCTGACCGGACATACCGCCGCCATCAAGACGCACGTTGAGGTCGAACTTATCGACAGTACCGCTCACCTGGAAGGGCTGGGCGATAAAGCCGCGCAGAGCTTCGGTGGTGAAATATTCTTCCCAATTCTTACCATTGACCGTTACCTTACCGGTACCGGCTACCATTCTTACACGGGCGACCGCGCACTTCCGACGTCCGGTAGCCAGAATTTCGTTGCTGTTAGCCATGATTTCTGTTCCTTACTTGACGGTGACTTTACGCGGGTTCTGGGCGGCGTGCGGATGCTCGCTGCCGGCATAGACCTTGAGCTTTGCAAACTGCTGACGGCCAAGACGGCCGTGCGGCAACATGCCCCATACTGCCGATTTGATCAAACGGGCGGGATCCTTTTCACGGATCTCTTTGGCAGTGTATTCTTTACGACCACTGCGGTAGCCGGTGTAATCAACATAGACTTTGTTTTCAGACTTGCTGCCGGTGAAGACAGCCTTTTCGGCATTGATAACGATGACGAAAGCACCGGTATCAACGTGCGGAGTGTAGGTCGGTTTGTCCTTGCCGCGAAGAGCGTTGGCAATAATAACTGCCAAACGGCCCACGGGAGCTTCAGAAGCGTCGAACAGCAAATATTCACGCTGGACTTCTCCGACTTTTGCCAGATAAGTTTTCATTCTTGTTCTTCTTTTGGTTAATGAATACTGGTTTAATTGCTTATTACCTGTTTTTACAACAATGTTTCATGCCGATCGGGTTTGGCAATCCACGCTTCCGTAAAATCCAAGTCCTATTAAAATACCACACTTTTACGATTTTACAAGTCGTAAATGCTTCTTTTACATAAATTTTTTCAATAATTCTTCATAAGTAAGCGGCGAAAGCATCTTCGGCGGTATATCCAGAATGGTTTTGGCTCCGCACTCGCCGGCTTTATTCATCCGCACCGCCGCCCGGGCATGAGCAACCAGCACATTGGCAGTGGCTTCCGGATTGGATGCCCATGTGCAGCAATACTCCACCGTTGCCGGATTTCCACCGCCGGTAGTGGAAGATGCCACCACGCAACCATCGTGCGGAAAACCGGTGTATTTACTGTTGAGTTCTTCCTGACTTACAAAGTTCACCGTGGTCTTGTACGGAGCAAAATAACCGGGCATAGCTTTGATTTCCGCCTCGATTGCCGCTGCATCGGCTCCATCTTCCAAAACTACAAAGCACTCACGCGTGTGCATATCGCCGGCTTCAAACGCGGGGTTTTCGCCCTTGCGGACTTTTTCGATCGCTTCAGGAACCGCGTGGGTGAACTGCCTTGCATCGGCAACACCTTTGATCGTCCGCAGTGCATCGCTGTGCCCCATGCTCAAACCGCCGGCCGGGGAAAGCCCGTAAAAGCCGTAACTGCGGGCTCCGGGCAGAAATGCGTTGGCAAGAGTGCGTTCAAGCGAAAAGATACCGGGGTCCCAGCCAGTGGAAATCACTGCCACATGATTGGCGGCTTTGGCGGCACTCTCCATGGCAGCGTGATACTGCGGTATGCAGCTGTGATTATCAAAACTGTCAACCGTATTGAGATATTTTACGATCTCCGGCCCCTGCTGCGGCAAATCGTTTTTACTGCCGCCGCAGAGGATCGCCACATCCGGTTTGAGTGCAAGGTATTCAGCAGGATTATTTATATCCACCACCGGAATATCTTTAACGCTTTTTTTGACCCGCCCGACCGAACGGCTGGCGATTCCGACAACTTCCATATCAACTTGATTAGCAAGCGACAGCAGTACACCACGGCCTACATTGCCGTAGCCGACAACCAGAACTCTGATTTTTTCCATAAAAAATTCTCCTGACAGATACTGTATGATTACTATGTCTGATTAATATAGATTACCCGGCGGATAAAATCAAACATGAAAAAATGCTTTTTTACTGATTTTTCAGATACTTTTCCAAAAAGCGGTATCCGGCATTGAGTGCTTCATCCGGCGGACGGTGACCGGTTGCATGGTTGAGGATTATCAAATCCTCCGAACCAGGCTCATAAGCATTGGAGTTCTGCATGGTATCAAAACTTGCCATATTGTCGTACAAACCGGCAAGCAGCATGAAGGGTTTGCCTTCCGCCATTGCCAGCAGCTGGCTGTGCTCCAGGCCGGCACTCTGCAATTTCTTCACCTTATCGCCCCAATACCAGACATTGTGCCAGTTGGTCTGATCCCAGTTGATACCAAAGTCGCTGGCAAGGATCACTTTGATACGCTTATCCAGACATCCGGTATAAAACGCCATCTTGCCGCCCAGCGAATGTCCGGCTATACCTATACGGTCAGCATCAACGCGTTCATCTTTTTCAAGCATATCAATCAGCAACCGGGTATCTGCCGTAAGTTTGCCGCATCCGCACCACTGCGGATGATCTTTCAGCAAAGCCTCCCCTGCCCGCTGCCAACGTTCAAAATCCAGACGGTCGGATTTATCTTCCGGGCAATAAGTCAAATGATACGCATCAGCAGTAATGGTTATAAAACCGCGTTCCGCCAAATCTTTACACATGGCGATTTCAGAAAACTTCGGCAAATCTTCCAAGGTTTCCAAATCAAAGCCGACCATTGCTTCAGGAAAATAAAACGGTACCACCACTGCCGGAAGTTTACCGGAAAAATCTTTGGGCATGGTCTTCAGCACCCGCTGAACTGTGCCGGGGCCGTTGTTCTGAATATACAATTCGGCATTGAATGTATCGTATTCATAGCTTTTGACATACTCAACACCTTTGGTATATTGATAATTTGCAGGCACCTCCAAAAGCTGCTGCCATATATCAAACTTGGTTTCATTCATCAGTTTATCAAGATCGATACTCATCTTTTGCATCCTTCGTAATTATATTTATCTCCAGATAACCGGCAAAAGTTCCCGGCTCTACGGATATATTTAATGTATCCTGTTCTACGGAAAAATGCAAATCCTTTTCTCCGGCAAACTCCGGAGAAACAGCGTACACCTCTTCGATTCCACCACAGTTTTCAAGCAAACAACTTACAAAGAGTTCCTTTTTTCCGGCGGCGGCATTTTCCGCAAAGTTGGCAAATATATCGCCATGACTTATTTTTGCCGGCGGTTCTGCCAACAGATTTTCCACATTCACCAGATATATTCGCATATCGCCGGATTCTTTGCTGTATGCAAGTTTCGTCAGATATTCCCCGCCGGCAACACTCACTTGATTGACGCGGTCGGCAAAGAGTTCCAGTATCCTGCCCGGAACCGCTTTTATATATCCAGCGGCATAAGCCGGAGCTTCGGCAGAAACCGTCTGACCATTCACCCAGCGGGATATACAATATGCATAATGCGATGCTTCCACGCTCCGGATACGCACCCCGCCCGCCAGCCAGAGAAAATTGCCGTTCATGGCACTTATGCCCAAAACTTTACCGTCACGGGTTTCCGCAATTATTTGAGCATCACCGGTTATATTGCTTAAAAAGTAACTCTCTTCAACGGCTGGCAGTTTGATTTTTGTATCATTCCAAACCAATACGCCCTCGCCGGTCGGCTCGATGCCGTTGAGTTCAGCAGTAAAACCAAAGATTTTTTCCGGATTATCGCGCAGAGTGCCATCGGTATTATATATGCCAAACGGACCGGAAACCAATACCCTGCCGCCGTTATCACAATACTTTTTAAGTATATCAAGCTGCCGATCGCTCAACATGGTTGCCCCGGCAATCACGATCAGAGTGTATTTTTGAAAATTCTCCAAAGGTTCATCTTCAAAAATTATATCAAAAGGCAGATTTCCGAATACCCCCGCCTGTGTCCAGACCGAAAAAGGTCTGCCGGAACCTTCCACCGCATCGGCGGCAAGATCAAGCGAGCTTCTCGGTTGCATAAAGGCTGTTTTTGCCGGAATATTGGCTTGCGTTGTCCAACGGGGATTTTTTTCTTCAAAGGTGTAAAATTTCTGCTCAACAGAATTCAAATCGCCGCCTTCGGGCGTTGCCATCAAAAGGTGTCCCCACGCCCGGGAGAGTGCCCAGCAAAAATAGTAATCATCGTATCTTGCCGGATAAAACATGCTCATGGGTTCCACATCAAACTTTTCAGCCATTGCACGGCGGTGCATGGCGTCAGCCGTCCAGCTGGGCCACGATGCACGCATTACGCTTGAGAACATATTTTCCTGAAACACATGACTCCACAAGTGCCCCGCCTTTTCAAACGGATACCCGGTCTGATTGCGGGTGAATGTACTGGTTGCATAGTTTGGCCGCAGCATATCATACCCCAGACTTGCGGCGTGATCGCTGACTGCCTGCTGAAAATCAGCCGTGGAGTCAAACCGGAACCGCAGCCACGCTACAAACGCCGGATTCTGATAATCGCCGTAGAATTTACCCCACTCTGCGGGAAGCGGCAGATCGTAAGAGTATTCAGCCTTGAACTTTTCCCGGCAGTGCTTGCATGCACAGGCGTTGCCCGCACCGAAATACTGCACATCGTCGGTCATAATACCATCCACGCCGGTTTTATAGACACTTTCCAGATACTCAAAATACCGCTTGCGGTAATCGGGATTGTTGAAACACAAACCGTAACCGTGGTAAGAAGTGCGGGCATATTCCCCGGTACGCCCGTCGATCTGACGGCAACTGGAAAGATATACTCCGGGTGCTATTTCCGGATCACCGGAAGCAATAAACTCACGCAGACCGGGAAAACTTGTCAGCGTACTTTTGCGGACTTTGAGTACATTTTCCGCGTAATCCCACTCCGCTTTATCGCGGGGATTGAAAGTCAGATGACTGCTGTGATGCTCCACCACGCGGATATTGTATTTATGACACGCTTTGACCAGCATGGCAAGGCGTTCATTTATCAAATCCCAGTAAGGGTAACAGCTCCAGCGGAAATGCGTACAGCTGAAAGTCATAACAATATTGATTCCGGACGCGGCAAACTCGGCAGCCTTGTTTTCAAAATCAATATCACTCCACTCAAAAAGTTCGGGATCGTTGTACCAGAATACGCCGAATTTATCTTGTATATCAGGATTATTTTTCATAAACATATAAGAAAAGGCGGTTTTTACGCCGCCCGTTTCTGTTTTGATTTTTAATTACTCAAGCGTAAAGTCGTCAAATACGATCCTGCCGTCGCGGCCGCCTCTGGAGGCGTGCAGCAGAACATGCACCCATACAGCATTGGGCAGATCAGGCAATGTAATGCTCAACTTTTCCCACTCATTGCGATGCAGACCGGTGGCTTTGACACTCATAACATCCGTCAAAGGTTTGTTGTCCTTATCCAGCACGATCACATCCAGCGATACGATTGCGTTTTTATGAGCATTTTTACTGCGGCACCAGACCGTGGCGGTCGCGGCTTTCTTTTCCCGCAAAGGGAAGAACTTTCCGTAATAGAAATTTGTTCCGCCCTGCCCCTGTTCGCCGCCGATAAAGTCGCCATGCACAGGCCATGCCCCCAATGCTGAAGGCTGACTGCGAACCATGCCGAAGTCATGGGTGGGGACAGCCAACTGCGGAGAGCCGACCGTGGAAAGCCGGTTTTTCAAAGTGCGTTTCCACTGGAATTTGAAATCATCTTTTGCGGGGAAACGCTTGATTGCCGGCAAGCCGACCAGCACAAAATTGCGGGCGGGAACTGTTACCGTAAAAGTACCGTTTTCCAGTTTGTACGGCTGATTGCGGTATTCGTCGTAAACTGTACCGTCAGCAATGTTCAATGCTTTGACATCAACTTTAGTCGTAATGGGTTTATCCGTAACATTGACGATTGCGGCAAGTTTGCCGTTGGGACATTCGTACCAGGTACATTCAATAGCCGGATTATCGAATTTGATCTCCTTTTGAGTATCAAAGCGATGCACTTTTACTGATTTATCGTGCATACCGTAATCCTGATAAGTATTCCATACACGGAAGTTGTAACCGGTATGTTCAGCGGGATTCAAATAATCCATATCGTAAAGCATCATCATTGCAAGCAGTATTTCTGTGATCTCCGAAGTCTTTACATAATTGCGGTTGGCTGATCCCAGCGATATGGAGTAGAACATGGAGCCGCAACCCAGAACCTTGCGGTTCATTTCGGTCATGTAATAAGGACGCAGTTTGTTGATATAGGCATATTTATCGACCCGGAGCATGGCACTGCACTGCTCACCGGGCAGCCACCAGTCGGTCAAACCGTTTACAAACGGTATAAACTGATCCTGCCCGTGGCTCATGATTTCGGTATCATACTTGCGTGCCACATCCAGCAATCTTATATATTGATCGCGGAACCCGGTAACCTGGGTGGGGGTGATCTTTCTGCCGAATTTATCCGTGTAGGCACAGCCATGGACTTCGTTGCCGCAGAAGAAGAACGGCGAACCCAGATCGTAGTAGAGCGTGCTGATGCGGTCGCCCCACGGACTGGAAAGCAGTTTATCCGCCTGACTGACCTGCCACTCGTTGAAAAGAGTTTTCAAGCTCGGACAGGGATTGCTGTTGGCAATACGCGATGTTTTGGTATAATGCTCATAAAGTTTGGTCTTTTCGTCCACGCCGCGAACCGCCATAGCGTAGATAAAACAGCCGGGAGCATCCCAGTCAATCTCCATATATTGAGCCATGGGATTGGTCAAAACCTGACCGTGGCCCATGCCGTAAGGTGCAAAACTCTTGCGGGCAAATATCCCCAGATAACTCGGAGCCAGTTCCGGGTCAGGCTCATAACCGGCATTGTGGCGGGAGCCCCACCAGTTGTAAATAACATGCTTGCCGTAATTACCGCGTACCTGTGCCGGTGCCGGACGCGTCGGCGTGGCGGCAAACCATGAGTTATAGCTCACACCGTCGGGAATAACACATTTTTTTGCGATCAGTTTGACCACGGCTTTACCGCTTTTCATATCAATACTGAAAGCATCTTTATTGCCGGAGTGCAGCCAGTTGCCGTCATCTTCAGGCATCCAGCAGAACCCGGCATCTTCCGATACGGGCCACAGCATACAGGGAGTCCGGAAAATATTGCCCTGCGGATAACCGAAAGTATAAAATCCATTGTTCGCCGGAGCCTGATAATTCGGAGTCATAAGGTATTTGAGCAAATCTTTGCCGACCTTCCACTCCAGAGTCATATTGTTGACAGCCGGTTTGCCGTTGACCGTAAAATCAGTTTTCATCGAACCGTCAAAGTCCAGACGGGTGGTGTATTTTACCACTGAATTATCTTTGCCTTTACCCGTTCCGGTAAAGATGACAAAACTCTTACCGTTTTTGACCTTGCTGTTCTGCCAGACAACGGCTTTGCCATCCATGTAAAGTTCGGGGCCTTTATCCAGCACATTGATTCCTTTATCGGTAACGATTTTTGTCGGGAACGGCCCTTTGCTGCCGAAGTAGTATTTGCGGTTCCAGACTTTGAAAGAACGCTCTTTGGCATTATAGACCGGCATTGTCCACGGCTGCGGAACATGATCTTTACGCTGATATTTGCCGATAAAGGTAAAGTCAGGGGTACGCACCGGAATTTTTTCGGTGAGCTTGCCGACAGTAACTTCAAAAGTATAATCCTGCGGTTGGGCGGGTACTTCTGTAAGTATAAAGCCCTGCCCTTTTTCCAGAGCCATAACACCTTTTTTGATTACTTTGTTATCTTTTTTGAGAATATAATTTGCACTTTTGGGTGCAGGACTCATGGCACGGGCATCTACCTTGCAACGCAGCAGCGGCACTTTGCTGACACCGCGTTCTTTGCCGTCAAAACTCAAAACCAGCAGCTTGACTTCTTTGGAACCGCTCTTCAGCAACGCCTGATATTTTGCCTGCACGGCGGCTTCCGGCAACGCCTGATCGTAAACAGTAATATCGTCAAGAGCAACCACATAGGGGCGGCCCGGACGGTTCCACACCTGACAACTGAACGCCATATACGAACTCTTGTTGACCGCAAAGTCAGTTATCTGCGGCGGGATGACCAGCAGAGTGGGACGGTTCAGCGGTTCGCCGTTCAAAAAGAACTGATGGCGGTTTTCTTTGTCAAAGCTCCAGGTCAACTGATTCCATACACCTTTACCGATTTTGGCTCCGGACACTTTCACCCCGATGGGAATACCGATCGAATTACTGTTTTTATCAAAAAATCTGCTGGCAAGATAGAACTGCCCGCCGAAAAAATAACCAAACGCATTGTATCTGCCCTGCTTGAGCGGTATTTCCACATTGAATACGCCGATATTCATCTTGAGCTTTTCATCGGCAGGATCAAACTCATCGCAACGGAACCAGAACGAAAGTGCCCCGTCTTTGATATCCAGATTGTCCTTGAGCATAAATGCCAATTCTTCATTCTTCGCCGGAATATATGCCGGGTTGCCGTCAAAACCCATCGCACCGCGTAATTCAAGCGAAATATCAGAATGAGAAAGAGCTTTTTTGTAGCCTTTGGCAAAATCCGGATTGATATGCCGCCGGTCAAAACTGGTGAAAAAGCGGACATTGGGGGTGGCGAGCTTGTTCTCAAGCGTATTATTTTTGTATTCAACCTTGTTCGCACCATGCAGAGCAAGCGTTCCGAGCAAAGCTGTACTGCAAAAAATATTCAAGATAAATTTGTGCATTTTTCAATCCTTATTGAGCAATAACTTCGGCTTTGAAATCCTTGAATTCAGCTTTGCCTTCCAGAGCCAGTGCTTCGTAAGTGATCATCAATATTTCGCCATCTTTCCAGCGGGCGGTTTTAGCCGGGTCGGGCATGGTGAAAACATATTCAAGAGTTTTCCATTCGCCGTCAAACTCATTGGCAGGGGTATAGAAGTCAAATACTTTGCTGGCAAGGTATTTCCGGTTTTTGCCCAGAGTCTGAATCATAAAACCGACCTTGGAACGGGGATCCATCATACCGGTGGTTTTTACCTGCATGGTGATACGCAGTTTCTGACCGACTTTCAAAATCGGGTGATAACGACGCATCCAGGCACGGGAGCCCATTTCGTTGCCGGGGCCGAAAGTCATGCTGGAAATATTATTTTCGACCGCAAATTTCACATTCTTTGCAGCAGCAAGTTTACCGGGGGCACAATCCGCAAGAGTAAGCGGAGCATCGGTGATTTCGGCTTTGAAATCTTTGAATTCGGCTTTACCGGTCAAAGCGTAAGCATTAAAAGTTATCAGGAGCATCTTGCCGTCTTTCCAATTGACGGTCTTGGCGGGATCGGGCATCTTGAAGTAATAGACCATGGTATCCCATTTATCCTGAAATTTTGCAGCGGGATATTTCTGAATAAAAACCCGACTGCGTAAATACTTTCTGTTTTCGCCGAGAGCCTGTACCATAAAGCCGACTTCGGCACCGCTGTTCATATTGGTCGTCTTGACTTGCATGGTAAGTTTGAGTGCTTTGCCAACCGGGATAAAGTCGTGATACTCACGCATCCAGGCTGTGGCACCTTTAGTATTACCTTCGCCGAAAGTCATACTCAACACACCTTCGGGACTCAAAGCAAATTTTACATTTTTAGCCGTCGGAGTTTTACCGGGAGCATAATCACGCAAAGTAGCCGCCGAAACAGTTGACAATATTACACCACTCAAAAGAGCTGCACAAAAAAGCTTGTTCATATTTTACACCTCATTAAATATTGAAATTAAAGTTTATGTTCGTCAAAATACTGCACTCCGGGATGCGGCTGACTGCTGTTTCCGGTTGCACGATTGGTTGTGCCAGCCTGTTGAGCTTTTACATATCCGCCCAGATAAAGCACATTCACGATCTTGTTGTGTGCAGTCGTTGTTCCAGCGGTTCCGGCAACTGTGGTACAATAGTTGGAGCAGAATTGCGGAGCCATATCAATAGTAGTCATCACCCCCGGCTCATCAAGCCCGATGCGGATTCGCGACGGAGTTTTGGAGTCCCCTATACCTTGAGCCTTGTATTTATCGCCAACACCAGCCACCCAGCAATAGGAAACATAGGTTGAACCGGAACCGGCTCTTTTGCTGAAATAAACTGAGTCGCTCGGGCACTTGTAATAGCGTTCATACACCGCCCGGATCTTGGTATCATAAGCTTCAGCCAATCCCCAGACTTCGTTGGCAAGATACCCCTTCTGATAATAGACCAGAAAACAACTGTTGGAGCCGGTACTGTAATGCGAAAAAAGCGGCGGAGCATCTGTAATGCCTCCGTAAGTTGTGGTATAACTCACAACAAAATCATTGTTATCCCCGGCGTAAGCAAATGCCGAAAGCCCCAACTGCTTGAGGTTGTTGATGCACTTGCTTGCTCTGGCACTTTCGCGGGCGGCAGAAAGTGCGGGCAGCAGCATTGCCGCCAGGATGGCGATGATGGCAATGACTACAAGAAGTTCAATGAGGGTGAAACTATTCAGTTTCACCCGCCCATGGGCGGTTTTAGCTGATGTTGTGTTGTTCATAACTTAAACCCTTTCTGTGTTTGATATTGTTGTTTTTTTAATTTAAAGTTGCATCTTCATTCAAAGCAGAATCGCGGACTACCAGACCAGTCCTGATCCTGATGATCTCTTCCGGAGAATTGCCGCCATCGGTGATCTTCCGGATCAGGCAATCCAGCCCTTTGCTGATCACCTCCCGGCGATCGGTGTGCAATGTGGTCAGAAACGGCTTGTCAAAAGGCATAAAACCGCAGCTTTCTATATCGCCGGTGCCGCTGACATGGAATTCGCCCGGCTTGAAATTTCTATCCAGAAAAGCCTCCGCAAAACCGCAGGCAAACATATCTGATGCACACGCATGCAATGTCGTTTTTTCCACCGGCAGATTGAGGGCGTATTTGTACGCCGCAAGTTGTGTTTCCGGAGCATTGTGCATTACCACCGAAAAATCCTGCGGAGCCCAGTTGTTCAATTCCAGAGCATCGGTCATGATATTGGCAAAGAACTTTCTTGAACAATGCAATACACATTTGCGGATGCCATGCCGTCTTGCCCGGTCAAAAAGCTCAACATATCCCGCCAGAAAATCAGGTATCACCTGATTGCCGCTGTCAGTGGCGGCTTCGTTGTTCCACAGCCAGACTTTCGGTCCGGGAAAATCATTGACCAGCTGCCGCGAATTTATGTCGCTGAACGCACGGGCGGCGATCAAACCGTCAAATCCGGCAAAGATCCGGGGGCTGAAATTGGCGTGCTGCAAATCATAAAAATTGAAAATACGGTACTCGCACTGACAGCGTTCCAATTCATCAAGCAATATTTTCACCTGATACGGCACATCCGAGTAGCCGCCCGGTTTGGCGTTGGTGTAATCAGTACTTATCATACACGCCAGATTTATACGCTTGCTTTTTTTACGGACAACTGCACGGGTCCCCCGCTTGCACTCCAGCAGATTTTCCCCGGCAAGCAGTTGAATGGCACGGCAGACCGTCTGATGCGACACCCCGAATTCGGCGGCAAGCCTGCGGCCGCTGAACAATGAGCCGTCAGCAGTCGCATAAAGGTCAAGACCGTTGCGTATTTTACCGGCTATTTGCCAAGCCAGATTATCCGAATGTTTCATGATCGCCTTTTCCGTAAAAAAATACTCCCGATACAATGTAGCAAATTTTTCACCGTATTTCAAGAGCAGAAGCAAAAAAACTGTCAATAAAAAGCACAACTGTTCCTGAAACTGTAACATAAAAACTATTTTCCGACTCCGCCGCAATCCCAAACAACAAAAAACAGCCGCCGGAAATTTACCAGCTCTGCCCATCGGTCTATTGCATCTCTTTACCCGGCAGCATAAAAATATCTTATCCGATCTCAACACAAAAACAACGGGGACAGGAATTCAGAACTCCTGTCCCCGCCGGGTTAATCAATTATTGCACTTATCAGGCAAGATTTATATCAATGTTGTAATCGATATTCTGCTTCTTTTCGTTACTGTTCTTGACCGTCAGGTAATAATCAACGCCCGCCATAAGAGTATCTGTGCTGGTGTAATTACCTTTTTCCGAGTCAAAAGTCAACGAAATCGAATTGCCATTGGCATCGACCAGCGACAATTCAATATCATTACCGATCAGAGCATCAATCGTATCGCCCACGCCGGAGAATACGACCTGACCGTTATCGGCACCGCCAGCAATATCCTCAAGTCTGATCTTGAACACATCGACCGCATCGCCGAAACCGACCCAATCAGTAATAGTATCACCGGTACCGTAACTGACACTGTCAATATCACCGGCAACCTGCTGCCAGGTATCATCGGCATTGCTGAACATGCTGTATTCAACGACATTGATTCCATAGTCAACATTACTGGTTTTCGGAGATTTATTCTTGACTTGCAGATAATAATCCACTCCTGCCATCAACAGATTCTTGCTGATATAGCAACCATTTTCCTTATCAAAGGTAAGTGCTACCTTTTTACCATTATTATCGACCAGTGTCATTTCGATGATGTTGTTTTGCAAAGCAAACAGAGTTTCCTCATTCGATGCCGCAAATGCAATTTGGTGGTTGTCCGCACTGCCATTTTCATCAAGAACGACCTTGAACACATCGGTTGCATCACCAAAACCTACCCAATCGGTAATTACATCACCGGTATCATAGCTCGTAACATCAACTTTACCGGCTACCTGCTTCCAGGCATCATCAGTATTGTCGGTGTTATTTTGGGTCATAGTCAAAACATACTGCGAAGCAGTGTTCTTACCGACACTTTCCACCTTTACATAGTATTGACCAGCCGCCAGATCACGCGACAGTATCAAGCTGTCCGCACCAGCCTTACCGGTAACACTCTGCAATACTTTGGTCTTGCCATCGGCACCGACACTTATAATGCTGACTTTAATCGTATTGCCATTGATACCATTCAAATTGATCGAGTAACTGCCATCTGCATCTGCATTTACATAATAGTAATCAACAGCATCGCCATTTGCCCATACAGCATTAAGTTCAGATGCACTATTCAGCGTAATGGCAGTTGCTTTGTCCTTTTTCATCACATCATTGTCTGAATCACCGTCAAAGTCGGCAAAATTCCAGCTCTTGACATTTAAGGTAAAGTCAACTTCTTTACCATCCTTGACTTTCGGTGCTGTAACTTCCACCACATAGGTCGAATCATAATTCAAACAAAGATCTCCGGTATTGACAGTCAAATTCTTACTGTTGGCAGTCAGACTCTTAACCTTTGTATATTTACCGGTAACCTTATTGACCTCGTAAAGTGTAACAACTGCACTTTCACTCTTGCTGTTTTCGCCCAGGCTCAAACTTATGGCAGTAGCACCGGCAACAGCAGTAAAGCAGTAAGTTTCAGCAGTATTGGCACTGCCGACCTTGCCGCTCTGGGTTGTTTCCGCTGTCGCCATTTTGTCAAGACCAAGTGTATATGTCGTATTACCGGTACCTTTACTGTTGCCGGCTTTAACGACAACATAGTAATGTTCATTGGCATTCAAATAAACTCCACTCAACACCGCACCGCCGTTTTCTGCACTGGCAGTTACGCTCTTGATAGCCTTGCCGGACTTGATGGTATCATCATTGGTGTTATATTGAGTTGCCTGATACAGAGTAACTTTGACATCATTTTCAATATTGCCAATATTCAAGTCATAGTTACCGTCAGCATCTACTACAATACCATAGAAGTCCTCGGCATCACCCAATCCGATCCAGCCGCTGACATCGTTTGCCGCTGTCAATTTGGTTGTATCATCAATGTTCCAACTATCAGGATCACCCAGTATTGCAGAGGAGTTATCAAAACCATTGGCATCTGCACTGCGGTCAACATAGCTTAAGGTATATTCAGAGAATCTGCCCTTGCCATTGGCCTCAACAACCAGCGTATAGGCACCGACATTCTTGAAATCATAAGCAAATGTAGCTTCCGAAGTATTCTTGGCTGTGGTAAAGGTTTTCAAAACCTTACCGTTGGCATCAACGATTTTCAGCTTGATGCTGTTGCCATCGAACCCGGTAAGTTTGAATTCATGGATACCTTCATGCCCTTCAGCAACAGTATAGTCATAACTGTCTGTTTCATCACCAGTACCGACCCAGTTAATATCGTCAAAGCTGTTGTTGACATCTTCAGCCTTCGCCAGATATTTATCAAAACTGTAACCGGTTCCGGAGATACTTACAGCCCCGGAAACTGTTGATTTGACGCCTTGTACTTCCACTTGATAAATACCAGTACCATTCTTGGCAGCACTGTCATCGAAGTAGAGATACCCGGTGTTGCCTTCATCTCCGGCTTTGACTGTTAAAGTCTTGACTGTACGCTTACTGCCAGTTGTCAGCAGTTCATACACCGTCAGCTTGACATTTCCGGTTGCTTCGGTGTTGTTGAGTGTAAACTTGTACGCACCGCCCAGGTCTGCTGCATCATACACATAGTTGACTGCACTTGACACATCCTGAATATCATCATTCATGCTGAATACAGTCTTACCTTCCAACTGTACAGTGGAACCCAGTTTTTCCATTGACAGGGTGTAATCACTGTCTCCGCCTTTCTTGGCAGAAGTGGCATTTACACTGACAAAGTACTTTTCGTTGGTATCAAGCAACAATGCCCCGGTTGTTACAGAATTGTTGGCGGCAGTAGCTTTGACCGACTTGACAGTACGGTAACTGATCTTGCCGGTCTTGGCATTGACCACCTGCTGTACAACGGTAATGGTGAGATTATTATCTGCTCCATCAAGTTTGATTTCATACACACCATTTTCAGCGATGGAAATCTCGCGATAGTCAACAGCATCAACATAACCGACCCAGTCATCGACGGGCGTACCGTTGTAAAGATATTTTTCTGTTACAGCGGCATCATCATCGCTGCTGTCGGCACCGGCCATATTGCTGTATTCTTTGAATTCAACCGTGTAACGCGAGTTGGCATTGGTGCCGTTGCTGCTCACCTGAACATACAACTTGCCCTGACTCTTGCTCAACTGGTCATAGGTGAACGAGCAGAGAATATTTACAGCTTCACTGCCGGCTGTACCGGTTTGACTCTTGATGGTAACAAATTTACCATTGTTGAAGTAACCGATTGCAACTTTGACCTCCTTGCCATTGGTTCCGTCAAGTTTCAGCGAATATTCCTTATCTCTGTACACCGAACCGTCGATCAAGTAATAATCAACCGTATCCCCGATGCCACCCCAGAGATCTTCGCCGTTCGCCGCAGCAGACAGTTTGGAGTTGATTGCCAATTTGGGCACATTCGCCGGAGCAGTCAACACTGCACTCAAATCATCGTATTCAGTTGCGGCCGGATAAGACTCCACGCACTCAACCGTAACGGTGTAGTCTGAACCGTAAGACTTGGTATTATTGGCCTTGACTTCAAGGTAATAATCGCCTTCTCTGTCCATGACGATATTCTGCAACACTTTGCCATCGAGTTCTTTTGCTCCGGCTTTAACACTGCCGAGCTTCTTCATCTTGCCGTTTTCCTGTAATTCGTAAACGGTCAAGGTTACATCCATAGCAGCATCGCTGATACTGAAATTGAACTTGCCTGAATTGTTGATACTCAATGCTCTCCAGTCAGAACTGTCGCCATAACCGACCCAATCATTGAAACTGCTCAAGTCATGCAATTCGGAATTTATAACAAAGCTCTTGTGGTTGGCAATAGCACGTTCGTAAGTATCATCGCTGTTATCGTTACCCGTAGCACTGCCGCCAAGGTCTTTTTTATCAATTACCAGACTGTAATCAACAACCGAGTTCTTTGTTGACTTACTGACTACCTTGAATGCATAGGTGCTGTTGGCATCAAGCAACAGATCGGAGAATACCTGACCGGTATTCGATACACTGTAACGCTTAAACACCTTGGCTTTAGCGTAATTGCCGTCAACAATCTTGTAAATTTCAATAGTTATATCATCATTGGTTCCCAACAGATTTGCAAGCTCATCAACAGTAAGAGTAATAGCTGTACTCTTACCGGTTTCGATCTTGAACATATCTGCCGGATCGCCCATACCGACAGAATCTTTGACCTCAATACGGTTGCCCGTCCATCCTATCGCGGGCTCACTTTCTACAGCGGTCAGCGAATCACGGTAAAAGTCATCATTTCTGGCGGTAATTTCTTCATATACCCCGGTACCCCAGTCAAAACTGCGGTTGCCCGACTTATCTATGGCAATGATATAATACTCGTATGTAGTACCTTCCGGAACACTCGGGAATATGAATTCACGGGTATCAGCATCAATTTTAACCGTTTCAAATGTAGAATTACTGCCTTTGATGCGATAAGACAATTCATACCTTTCAATTCCAGCAGTACGATCTATTGATTCTGCCCAGCGAACCACCGGCTGACTGTATTTATCGTGATTGAGGTTATCACTCACAACAAAAGCCTCGATTCTGTTACGGTCAACCCGTTCAGGTCTGGTATCATCCATCACGAAATTGACAGAACTGCTGGCGGCCTTCCGTCCGTTACTGTCGTAAGCAGTGATCACCAAATTATACTCGCCATCAGCAATATCGGTGTACTTGGGATCTGTTTCACGCAAAAGCTGCATCAAGTCACTTAATTCAAATGTATTGCTGCTCTTGTTGTAACTTACAAGTTCCGACAGATCGGTACCTGCATTCTGTACATCTTTTGCTACTGTACTGGCAGTATATGTCAATTTGGGATCCGACTTGCTGACCAGCTTGATTTCGTAATAATACACACCCAGCGGCTGTTCATCATGAGTCCATTTGATCCGAGCCGTATTGGAACGCTGGTCATCTGTAGTCAACCAGGTGTATGTTACTTCAATATTTTCCGGCTTGGTAAGTCCGGCACTGACAGACAATTGTTGACCTTCATCGTTTACAAAGTAGAATTCCTGACGGGCACCGATCTTGTCGCCTTCATTGTAGTACTGATCGTACACCTGAACCCGCCAATAAACCTGCTTCATATTTTCAAACAATCCGACATTCCGTCCGGGGGTATCATTGTCAAAGACCAATGAGGTATCGGTTGTCCAGAAGTCATAGGTATTGCCTTCGGGCGAAAATTCCATCGAATCGGAAATTGTAACCTTGAAGAGAATATCACCATCGCTGTCATCAACAAAAGTCCCATCCCACTTCAGAGTTACCGTGGCTTCCGCCAGATCACCGCGCGCCGGAACTTCTTGCATAAGCGGATCGCCATTGATGTCATATACAATATTGCCGTTACTGTCCAGCACAGGCTGCTTAACCATCACAACAACTTCATCGTAGATGATTTTGCCATTGCTGTCATAAACAAGGTTGCCTTCACTGTCGCGTCGTGCCACCATTTCTGTAGCATCCTTGTACTCGTATTCAACAATGTTTGCGTATGCTTCGTCGTCAAAAAACACCTTCGGGCCTTCGGTATCAGGAGTACCGAATGTACCCTTTGCAGTGGTCTTGTTCCCAAAGAAATCGTAGGCAATGACTTCATATTCATACACATCCCACTCAAGTTTATTCGTGGCCGCCCACATATATTCAGTGGTACCGGCAACATGTTCTATGGTGCCGCCAACGATCCATTCACCTGCCGGCTCTCCATCTTCGGCTTTAAGGCGATACCGGACAACATAATAACGCACACCTACATCGCCGGCCTGATCTTGAGCAGGATTCCAATAAAATGTGGGAGTAAGAGTGATTTCATTGTTGTTTTCGCTATCCTTAACGGGTTCTCCGACTTCAACCCGAATGGAGTTTTTGGCGAACATGGGAGTGCCCTTGTCAACCTCAACATCTTTCTGAATATAACTTGTATATCCGCAAAGATCCTTGGCTACGATCTGATAACTGAATTCCTCTGCAGTCATGCCGCGGATTTCCCAACTGCATTCATAGACTACACAGTCACGATCATCAGACATTTTTACCGTACCAATATCACTGACATTTGCCCAAGAGGCTCCAACTCTCTTTTGAATTACAAATGTTCTACCTTTCATATTGCCATCGGCAACCCAGGTAAGATTGAGTTCATTAGAACCATCTTTTCGACCGACAACGGCACTGCTATAAGTATCGGTAGTTTTTCCTTCCGCATCAAGCAAACACACCCGATAGGCACATTCAACATCAAGAGCTTCCTCTCCGGGAGCCGGGACCCACGAGCAGAATGTTCTGGTCACAAGTTCGTCAGGATCAATGGTTGCCGACACTTCCCAGGTCTTACCGCCATCGGTACTGATCCGCAATTCATAGCAACGCAGACCACTGGCAGGTACACCTTTATCATCTTTATCAACAGCCTGATGCCATCCGATATATGTTGAATAAGATGCTGTTTCGGCAAGATTTCCTGCTACAGTCGGCTCCCAATCCGGTTTTTCATAAACAAAACCGGAAACCTGCGTTTCATTTTTTTCAAATACAGGCGGAGTCTGGTCTGCTTCGATCTTGCCGACCAACGGTTTGCCAGTCTGCCCGAAGTAATCGTAGGCGAAAATCTCGTAAGTATAGCCGGAGGCAGGCATATTCATCGAAGCAATATCGACCTTATAGAAAAGCGTTGTATTTTCTCTGGAAGTCATCCCGTTGAAAATTTCCGTGTTGTGTTCTATTATTGTGATCCTCTTTTCAAAAATATCACGCTCAACGATCAACACCGCTTCTTTATTGTTGTTCAAGGTTGCCGTTGCCGATACAACATCACCATTGTCAAGAACAATATCATATGTTTTACCAGCCACCAGCTTTTCGTGTTTGAACTCTGTAATCTTGTACTCAAAGGTCGATACCATTGAATCATTTAATTTGACCGAAACCGAGCTGTCGTCGGAAACAACTATTGTTTTTCCGGACAAATCTTCGATAAACCGGTCGAGCGTCAAAACACCATCTTTTTCCGCCTTTACGATAATATCATTGCCATCAACCGTAACGGTGTAGTATTTTCCGGCAGTAATAGTCAAATCGATATTGTCCAAATGCAACTGCGAGAAGCTCTTTTCCAAATCAGCAACAGCCAGTTCCTGCGTCAGCTTGTCATCAAATGTTTTACCGCCATCAGCACTGAATTTGATAACATATTTCCGCACAGCACTTTCAGAATCTGTTGCCAGACTCCAGTACAGTTCTCCGCTCAACAGTACTTCTGCTTCAAGATTATCTTCGTCTTCCTTATAACCGTATTGAGCAAAAGTTCTGTCAGCATAGGGATTGGGATTTTCGGTTGTGCTGAATACAAAGTTGGGGTCGCTTACATCGGAGTTTATACTGCCGCTTACAACTCTGCTGACGGGTACTTTGTTGCCAAAGTAATCCACCGCAACTACCCGGTACTGATAATCCTTACCCGTCAGACCATCAACCGTACAAGTGTAATCATAGGTAGAATATTTGAAATCATCAACATTGCGGACAAGCTCATGCCATGTATCGCCTACTTTATATTCAATGGTTATATCCTGACCGATAAAGTCCATAGTTTTAGAAGGTGCACACCACGAAAGCGTCAGTTTCCCATTTTCTTCTTTAAGTGTTACATCTACAAAGACAAGATCGGTATTGGCAGTAGCAGATGTATTGCCGGGGATCTTGACCATGGAGTCTGCTTCAAGAACGCATTCTTTTCCGGTGGCATTTCTGTAAACAATCCGATAGGTTGTATCCGGATCCAGACTTTCATCATACCAGCTGCCGTAAGAGTAGGAAACTACATCTTCCGAATCAACCGATTCGTATTGTGTGAAAGTCTTACCGCCGTCAGTACTGAATTCCACCAGATATGCCCGGACTCCGCTTTCGCTGTCTTCGGCACGGTTCCAGCCAACCATTACACTGTAAGTGGATTCTTTGCCTTCTTCCTGCTTACGGTCATAATCCTTTGCCGGCTCAACATATTCCACTCCGGGGAATGTAACTGCCAGCAGACCGGTACTCACATCCGGGAAAACCGGTGCTGATGTATCGTTATTAGTCCATACGCGGAAAGTCTGACCAGCCAGCCATTCGCTGGAAGCATCATCAACATCAACAGCCTTGATACGCCAGTACACATACGCCTGGTTCTGGAAGTCTGATATTGCAACTTCGGTACCGGTTACCTCTTTAACATAGACCGGCATTGCAGAATTGACAAACAAACCATCGGTGCCGTTACTGGCGATATAATCTTCCAGAGACATGCCAACCGGCACATCATCCAAAGTGATCTGGTCAGGCAATTCGCAATATTCAATTACATATTTGCGAATCGCTTTGTCGGACTGCACTTCATCCCAGAAAAGGTTGGCAATAGCAGCCACGACCCCGGTGGTATCTTCCTGGGGATTGGCATCAATCACACTGCTGGAAAAATTTTCAGTATAGAACTTGCTGGGAGAACTTACCTGAATAACATCGTGTGCAGTACGGTAATCACTCCATGCACTTGCGGTAGTGCCGCTGTCATCGCCCAACACGCGGAAACGCCATGCAACGCTGGTATTTTCATCCACCCCGTTGATTGTTATAGAGTTCTTGCTGCCATCGACCTTGAACGCAATGGATTCACCCATCTTATAACCATTTTGGTCGTACAGTATATACTCTACTTCAAAAGCGGCAATTTCCAACAAGCCATATTCTGCCGGATCAACACCGTACCAGGAAATGGTCAGAGCTTTATCTTCGGCTTTGTAGTTTTCCACAAAAGTTTCCAACATGCTGACAGCCTGTGTCCAGGAATAATCCTTTTCCAAATCATTGCCTGCAGCATCTTTCCCACAGAAAGTAATGGCGGTAAGCCTGACACTTGCTACATCATCTACATTACAGCCTTCAGGTATTACACCTTCCAAATCCACAGAATAAGACGGAGCTGTGGTTTCTGCTGACAAAACGTTACCGATACGATTGCCTTCGGCATCACGCAGTTCATAGCTGATCCTGTAACTCGTAAATTCGGCAAAGAGCGTACCATTTTCATCAATCAGCACTTGGGCATCCAGCTGGCTCCGGAGGTTCTGATCAATAGTTTTCCAATCCAGCGTCATCAACGGGATACCGTTGGTCACCAAATCAAACTCTTTGCCGTACTGTTCAGTCACCCCATGACCGCCGTTGAGCGTAACAGAAACAAGCTCAACAGCTGCAATATTGTCAAAAGCAATATTGTTGTCGCCGGCAATCTTTTCAATATCCAAATTGTATGTGCTGCCGGTAATATCAGCAATATCCAATTCCTTCAGGACAGTACCCGTGGCATCTTTCAAAGCAATAGTGATAGTATAATCTGTAAAGGATGCAATTACATTACCTGCTGAATCACGCAACTCTTCAGCAGCAATTTTCTTCATCCAGTCATTATGCTGTTCGTTCCATTCCAAGGAACAGAATTTGCCATATTCCACCAAGACAACTTCCTGCAATCCTGAATGAACTGCCAGTACATTATCACTGCCGTATTCTTTTGCCTCAACTTTAGTCAAATCAATCCGCTTAATCGCATCAGAAGATACGCCAAGTTGCTCCGCCACCCGCTCAACATCCACCTCATAGCTGGTAAAATCAGCCCGAATATCGCGTGTGAATGTACCAATGACTTTACCATTGGCATTGATTACATCCATGGTAATGGTATAATAATCCTTAATAAGGTCTTTGATTTTCTTACTGTTCGCCCATTCACTCCAGGAAATAATGAAAACATCTTCTCGGGGTGCAGTTTTAGTTACATCCTCAACATTACAATGGAGAACTTCGCGTTCAACATCGTTTTCATCGTTGCCGACCCAGATGACTTCGACCAGTTCAACCGAACCGACCTTACCATAGTCAATACCATCAGCAGTTGTACTGCCATCAGCAAAGCTGACTTCAAAGCTGCTGCGGTCACTGGTTCCATAGAACACATCACCAAGCTGTTTATCGTATTCATCTTTGAATATATATGCTATACGGTATTCACTGAATCCGGTAAGTTTATTACCTTCAGCATCTTCCAATGTTCCATTATTCAGGTTACTGACAAGACTGTCATGCAGAGTTTTCCATTCCAGAGTCATTTCAAGATGTCTGTTTGAATCTTTGTCATCTTCTTCAGTGCGTTCAATCAATTCAAACAGAGTAAGATCCGCACCTGTTACGCCATTAATATTTTTGGCTGTGATCCTGGTGATTTCGGCACTTGCAACATCTGCGGCGGTAACACCCGTAACTCCGGCATTGGCAATAGCTTCATTTATATTAACTTCATATTCAGCGGCAGTCGTTTCGGCACTGAAATTGCAAATAAAAGTACCATCTGCCTTACGCAAAACACCCTCTACAGCGTAACTGCCGATACTGGTGATTTCATTACCGTTTTCATCCTGCGTCGGAGCATCCAAAGTAAACGAAATCATCTTATAGTCGTCAGTATCGCAGACAAAGATTTCCGTTTCGCCTTTCTTGAGTTCGATAATCTCTGCAACGGCTACATCATCAACAGTTGCACCGGTTCCGGCAAGAGCTTCTGCTATATTAATGACATACTTGGATTCGGCAGCATTTACAGTGGTCTTATAAATCTCGGTACCATCAGCCTTACGCAAAACATAAGTTACGGAGTAGTTTCCTTCGCCTTCGTAATCTGGCCAATCGAGTGTCATCGTCTTGGTACCGTTTTTGTAAGCATCCAAATAAGCTGCTCCCGTAACAGATGAATCATCGTTGAGCTTAAATACCGGAACAACTTTGGTTACTTCGGCAACAACATCCCATCCCCATCCGGCAACATTGTCGATAACATGTTCATGTTCAGCAGTATTGCTTTCAACAGTATATTCAGCCAGGAAAGTACCATCGGCTTTACGCAAAACATAGGTTACATTATAGGAATCAACACTGGCGATATTTTCCAGTCCCATGTATTTGCCATCACTAATACACTCAGCAATACCATCAGCCTGGCTCTGCCAGTTGACAGTTATTGACGGAGTAAAGATAACTTCATCAAATACATCAGTTTCCTTGAGTGTAGTCCCTCCAGATACAGCCATTGCCTTGATATCAGTTATTTGGGCATAAGCAACATCTTCTGCACTTACGCCATCCACTTCGGCAAGAACTTCACTCAATACAATGTCAACTGTGGAGGCGTTTTCAACGGTAACTTCTTCACCCGTAACAACTTTTGTACCATCAGCCTTGTACAAGTTATAAGTCACATTGTAAGTAATGCTATCCAATTCCTTATCGGCTTCAACGCCAAGTTTGGTCGTATCATTGCGGAGGTCGGTATCAATATTTTTCCAATCGAGAACGATCCGGGTATGATATTTTTCCGTAAAGTTCATTGAAGACATCACTGTTTCGATTACATCGTTACCATTTTTATCCTTGCCGGACATCTCCACTTTACGCAAAACGACTTCGTGAACATCATCAATCTTTACATTCGCAAAGTTTTTAACAACTTCGCTCAAATTTACATTGAGTTTGTTTTCGTTGGCTTCAGCCTCAACAGTACACAATTCATTGCCGTTTTTATCCCGCAGCACATAGGTTACATTGTAAACGGCATCTCCGACGATCTGAGTTGTTTCCGATTTATCCCAGGTTTTAGTAAATATGACTTCAGCACTCTTAATTTCATACACGACTTCACGGATTGCAGCATCGTTGGTATCCGTGCCGGAAATAACAACTTTGTCAAGTTCTATATCCTTAACATCAGCCATTTTTACATTGGTACCTTCGAGTACCTTTACCAAATCAACATCGTAAACTGTACCGGGTACCTCAACATCGTCAACAGTCTTGATGACCTTACCTTTGGCATCACGCAAAACAAAGCTGATCGTGTAGCTTTCCACCGTCTTAAAGTTTTCGGCAACTTCGTCAAATCTCCCGGTCCAATCCAGCGTAATAATATGTTCTTGGGATTTCACAAGGTCATAAATCGTAACAGTGCTTTCAACACCGTCAATCGTACCCGAAGCGTCGATCTGAACGATCTCCACGCTGTCTATATCACCAGTTACACCGTTGTTTTTGCGGTATTCAGTAATATTTACTTCGTAATACGGCTCATTAACCTCGACTTTGTTGTAACTGCCGATGACCTTACCATCTTTATCACGCAAAACATAAGTAAGCGTATATTTGGCAATTTCATCAAACTCGGCGGCAGCTTCGAACTTGCTGTCTTCCCATCTTATCGGCATAATAACATCTGGTTCGTTCTTGCGGTAAACTACCACACTGCTATCACCGCTTGCGGTAGTACCAACCAAAACTACACTTGCCAACTCAACTTCTGCAATGGTCTGGAACTCAATCCCCAAACGTTTTGCAGCGTCAGCCAGATTGACTTCATAATCAGCATAAGTCAAACCGGTAACTTCTACGATTTCACCCAGTTGCTTACCATCTTTATCACGCAGAACATAAGTTATTTCATAAGATTTGATTCCGGTTACAACTTCGTCATTCTGACCAACCAAAGTTCCGGCGGCGATCTGAGCCTTGCAATCATCGGCAATGCTGTACCAATCCAGAGTCATTTCGGGATCATCGAACTCGGTATCCGCAACAAACTCAACCCCGGAGAAGCTGCGGTTTACTGCATTACCGCCGGCATCAGTGCCGCTTACATTGATTTTGACAATTTCGAGTTTTGCCACATCATTAATGGTATTTTCACCATCCAGCAGATATTCGTAGTCTTTCAGATAAACGGTATATTCACTGCTGTTTACAGTAAATGTCAATGGGTTTGCAGTAGCAAGAACATTGCCGCTTTCATCCTTCATAACAAAAGTGATTTCGTATGTTTCAGGAGTCATTTCATTCTGAAGCATAGCGTGCAATTCAGTCCATTCCAAAACTGTTTTGGCAATATTTTGTTTGGTTTCGCGGGCAGGAGTCAAACAGTCGATCACAACTTCCCGTTTATTGCCATTCGCATCATTAACATGGACGACAAATTTCTGAATTCTGGCACTATAAACAGTAGAAGGATCAATATTCAGCTCCGGAGCTATAGCATTTACATCAATAGAGTAAGAGGTTACGTAAGGTTCTTCAGTAGATCCGGGAGCCAATTTTTTGATCAATTCATCATCCAGAATTACCGGTCTGCCTACCTGATTGCCGTTTGCATCCTGGAATATTACAGTCAACTCATATGCTCTGATACCATCTTCGGTAGCAAGAGTAATTCCATTGATGCTACCTTCAGCCAATATTTCAGCATTAAGATCGCTCCAATCCAGATTGATTATACGGTTGCTTTCCGTAAATTCACTGGCTTGAACCAGCTTGTTTACCGATTCATCGTCATTCAGTTCTTCACCGACAACTGTAACACCAACAACTTTGACCTTGGCAATATCCTGCACATAGGGGATATCGAGTGCATCTGCGATTTTCTGCAATTCAAGATCACATTCATCAATATTACCGCTGACGGTGTACTGATAAAGTTTACCATTGCCCAGTTTTTCGCCGGAAACATCGTAAGCCTCAACCGTTATTACATAACCATTGATTTCCTCTATCTTTTTGTTGTTCCCGTCAAAAAGCTGGTTATTTGCCAATAGCGTGGTAAACTCATCCTTGCGATCAGTCCATTTGACCTTGATTGCATCATAAGTTACCAATGTGGCAGACTGCGAAAATTCATGTGCAACATTACCGGCATTACCGTTAATATCCGTACTGGCACAAGTGATCGACAGAATTTCGATTTCAGCAATATCTTCGACCTTTACGCCAGCATGTCCGGCATAATATATTTTTACATTTGAGCCTTCAATACCGGTTCTGGTATAAACATCAGAACCGATCTGATTGCCGTTTTTATCCCGCAATATATAGCTGACCGTATAATTTCCCAAAGATTCGACCCTATTACCGGCAGTATCGTCAAGTTTTCCGGCTTTGCATTTGTTTTCCAAATTATAATGCAACGAATCCCAGTTAAACAACACACCGGCTCCGGCAAGATCCACCATTTGTATCTCATCAAAGCTGCCGGTCGATTCCACGCTCAAGTCGTTTTCGTCAAACAATGTAACTTTTTCAATTTGCAGACTGAATATATCTGACCAGAGATAATCGCCACTTATATCGTTGACCAAATCCGAAAGATTTGCGGTGTAGCTAATTGCACCATCGGCAACGACCCGGTTTACACTGCCAAGATCTGTACCTTCTTTATCAAACAGCTTGATCTCCAATTCGTAATTTTTGAAATTCTTAATATCATGACCGGATTCATTTTTCAAAGAGCCATTTGCAATTTGCTCCATCCATTCGTCATGCAATTCATTCCAGGACAATTCAACTTCCAGACGGCTTGCTTTGCTGTCGCTTTGACGGGTTGCTTTTTTGCCATCGCTTACCAAAGCAACAGATTCGAGCGAAATCGCAGCTATATCAGTATATTTTATATCAAGGGCTTCGCCCATTTCCTGCAAACTTACAGCATAGGAATCTTTGTCGCCATCGACAACAAATTTTACCGGGTTACCCAATTTTTTGCCGGTACGGCTGTATGCCTGAACACTTATTTCATAATGATAAGGATCATTCTTTCTGATCGTTGCACCATTATCGGCATAGAGCTTGCCTTTATCAAGAAGATCAGTAAACTCATCATGTTCATCACTCCATTCCAGCGTAAGACTGCAAGTTTCCTCTACTTCTTCCGTAATCAGCGGCGAGAAGTCATAAGTCATCCCCTGCTGAATGCCATTTTCGGTATTACCGATAACAGAGATACTGATCAGTTTGGCACTGCCGATAGTCTTGACCGCCACATTATTTTCGATAGCTGCTTCCAGCAGATTTACATTGTAGCTTGAACCGGTAACACTTACAGTACGCGGACCACCGATCTGGTTACCTTCGTTATCCCGCAAAACATAAACTACCTGATAGCTTGTAAATTCGCTGAGTTTCTGACCATCTACAAGTTTCAGCGAACCGGCATCTATCTTCTCTTTCAACCATGCATCAAGCATATCCCATTTCAGGGTCAGCTTATCATTTTTGACCATCGAAATTTCTTCAGCAAATTCATTGATAAAGTCAGTGGTCTTTACTTCCCGGGCTGCCGGAAGTTCACCTTTGACTTCAACCGAGAAGATATTTCTTTCAAATCTGGCGATAACTTCAACGCCATTAATATCAGTAAAGGAACCGCAAACAGAGTTGGAGTTCGGATCAGTTTCTTTCATGGTAACATTATATGTATTACCCTGGAACTTGAACGCAATATTCCGCTCCTTTTCAACCCAATACTCGGATACATCGAACTTGTATTCAATAAGGTCATATTTACCTTCACGGGCATAGTTCAGATTGATCGTGATCGTTTTGGAGTCTTTCAGAGTCTTGTCATCTTCGCTGAACTTTTCAACTACAACAGTTGAACGGTTGTTGGAGGGGATTTCTTCCAGTTCAAAAGTAATATTCACTTCCCCCGCACCTGACTTGATCACGCCTTTCAGCGATGCATTACTGTTGATAACAGCAGTGTTGATCCCGGCCCCCAAGTCAATATCGCCATCAACTTTGGCTGATGCGGTAAGTTCAATATTATCATCAAATTTGCGTTCATTTATATCAGACATGCCGCCGGCATTCGGACAAACCAGATATTCTGCACGCACAGCACTGCCGGTATTACCGACTGTGATCGTACCTGACACTCGCAAATTCAGCTCGGTATAACTGGCGATACCGTAATTTTCGCCGTTGTAATTACCACTGTAAGCATAGATTTCACCAGCAATGTTGATCGTTTTGCCCGAGTCGGCATTTACCGCAATACCATGCATATCCGCATTAATAACACCGGTAAAAGCATCAGCATCCCATTTATTGGCAACATAAATACCGATTGCCGACTCAATTTCTGTATCAATAACCCCCTTAACGGTCAAGGTAGAGGCATAAATACCCATACCGTTACGCCACTTATGATTATTTTCATCAAGGTGCGTTACAGTAATTTCGCCATGCAAGTTGGTATCGCTTTTCAAGGTACCGGCCTTGATACCGGCAATCTGCTGCAATGCGGCACCATCAAGATTCCAGATGTACTCGTTGTTGTTGAGAGCTCCGCCTTCAAGGAACATATTACTGTGAATATCGATCTGCCCGTCAAAGTCAGCCAGAGTAAGAGTATTGGCTTTAATACCGAAGGCACCATATTCCCCGCCGACAATACGGGTAGCTTTGTCATCGAAATGATAAATGAGATTGTCATTAGAAGTTACATCCAACACAACATCGTTTGTCACTTCTCCCAATTTGATTGTATCAGCATAGAGAGCAGCCGCAATAATCTCCGAATCTGAGGTTGTTGATGCAACCCGTTTTTCGGCATATCTATCAACTTCAGCAGCAATCGTATTGCCGCTGGCATTGACCACGATACTGGCGGCCTGATCATAGCCGGAATCATTTTTTACAGTGCCCATCCTGGCAATGTACAAGCTACCTTCGGAACGAACCCCGAATGCCCCAACTTTATTGTTAGATGCATCAGGAGCACCATACGAAGATCGCATGCTCTTTAACTCATCTCCTGTGAAAGATTTCCCCAAATAATCAAAGCCAGCATTTATCAAGGTATTGCTGGTATCCACCGTAATAGACCCCGCCCAAACAGAATTTTCAGCAGTGGAAATACTCTTTTCAGCATGCAGACCGTAACTGCGGATAACATTCCCCGTGGCAATTATCACCCCGGCAATAGTTGTCCCATTGGCACGCAACCCGCCATCAAAATCAGCCGGTAAGTCACTATCTTTCTCATCTTTAGGACGTTGTACAGTTGTATCAAAAACATCCCACATTATATTGGTGATATCGCCCCCATACACTGTAGGGGTTATCACACCATGTTTATTTTCACCACTATCTGCCAGACTGCTGTCACTTAACGAATCACTGGAATACCCCAATGCATACCGGAAAGTAGCAGTGTTATTCAAAACATTGATAGTGGCACGGAAATTACTTGCAAGCACCAACTCATCAGCTTGGACTCCAGCTCCGATAATGTTGTAATCATTGCCTCTGCAAACAGTGACAATCGCGGAAGGAGTTACATACTTGTAACGCGAATAAAGAGCCGCGACATTGGATTCAACAATCCCCGCCAAATCACTGGATACGGTAAGTTTGTTTTTAGCGTAAATGGTATAACTGATTGTAAAGCTATTGTTGTGCAGGAGAGGATCACTGCCATTAAAAACCAAATCAGTGGGCTCAAGTCCCTCTGTAACATTGCCCAAGATGTCCACAAACTGCACTCTTTCAACAACCTCGTAATGCGGTCGCAAACTGTAGGAATCTGAACGCAAGGCAATACGGTCATCTTGCTTTTTTACGCTATTATCAACTGTGGAGGTGTGATAAATATCAGCATTACCGGCACCATTCTGGGCAGTTAAGACCAACTCACCTTCTGCTCCGCCAAACATAACGGCACCGGTAATATAATCATCGTTAACGCTGAGATGATAAACATTGTACTTGTCGGGAGACGCTGCAAAAATCGGTCGATTGGCCCAATCAATATCCTTTTTGCGTTCCTTGTAAACCAACTGATTTTCAGGGTAAATATCCTCATAAAGTCGTTTAAGCTCGCCGGAATAAGTGTAATTGAAGTAAAAGTCAATTGCATACTCAACACCATTATCTGTCCCCAGTGTCCAATACGCCAAAGTGGAACCATCATAACCGTACTCTTGAGCAATTCGATCTACCACTTTCAATGGGTTATAGACATAGTTACCTCCAATGGAAACTTTTCCATCGGATTTAGTCGTGGAAACAGAAAACGCCTCAAGCTCAAAATCAAACTTATCAATATTATCCACGCTCAACATATCAGAGGAACCAAACACGGAAATCACCTGACCTCTGGTACTGACACCGAACGCTTCCGGCAATAACAGCAAATCATAGTAATCGGTGTGCGTGATCGTATAGGTTGCATCGTGCAGTTTGTCGATAATCAAAGTAGCCATAATCAAACTCCTTGTGTAAATTCTTTAAAATTTCTATTATTAATAAATTATATTCGTGTGCAATCTAACACATATAATGCAAAAAGTCAAATCAGAATTGCCTGTAAATGCGTATTTATGGGATTTTTTTTGCTTTTTTTCGGCTTTTTATATCAAATAAAGTGTTTTTTGCCGTTTTTATGTACCTTGTCGATAGTTTTTCTGCGAACAATTCTGTTGACTTTTTTATCTTAAAAACTCTTGCAATATTGCCGTAATGCAAGTATAGTAATTCCCGGAAAATATTTTTCAAAAGCTCATTGCAGCATAAGACTGCAAGCTATTAAAAAACAACACCATTTTTTCAAGGAGGTTTTTATGATCTTTGTCATCGCCACCAGTGTACTCAAACCCGGATGCCGCAACGAATTTATTGCCGCAGTAAAAGCCAACCTCGCAACCGTCCGTGCCGAAGCGGGGTGCATAAGTTACAACCTCGCCGGCGACTTTAATTCCGGCTTCCCCGTGCAGGAGTTCTGCGGCGAAGATACGTTAATTTTCGTAGAACGCTGGCAGAGTATCGAACACCTGAAAGCACACCTCGCCGCACCCCACATGGCAGAATTCAAAGAAAAAGTCAAAGATTTGCGAATTTCATCCACACTGAAGATTCTTACCGAAACCTGCTGAAATAAATCCTGCAAAATTAAATGCAAAATATAAAAATTACAAATATACAGAATACAAAGCTGTTAAGCAAATAACAGTGTTGTAAAAGATATATTTTTACAGCAAACATTACTCGCTGTAAAAACAGTGATTAAATAAAAAAAAACACAGTAGTTATTGCCTGAAAATATAATATATCCGCTTTCGTCCGCCTCCGCAACAGCTCCGGCGTGGCAAGCGGGGCGGCAGGATAGACTTGTCCTCCGGAGCATTCAGCGTAGGAGGATGGCGGCTGAACAGAAGATAACGGCAAGTAACGGGTTTCATGCCGCCATTCGCCGCTTTCACGAGCAGCAGCGTGTGTGGCGGTCATTGGGAAATTTTGAGAAATTTTGGGAGGGTTTGGAAAATTTTGGGAGAACCTTGCCGCCAAATATGTACGCAAATTTTGCAGTAAAGAGCAGTCAACAAAGCAAAAAGTACGAGCAAAGGTTGGGATTTTGGCAAGACGGGATTGAGGGATCCGGCTTCGTAAAACTACGCCGCGACAAGGTGTACGATCCTCCTACGCCAAGGCTGCGGAGGACAAGCTGAGGCGAGCAATCGCCGCAAGGTCAAGATTTGCCGTAAAAAACAACGCCAACAAAGCAAAAGTACGAGCAAAGGTTGGGATTTTGACAAGACGGGATTGAGGAATCCGGCTTCGTAAAACTACGCCGCGACAAGGTGTACGATCCTCCTACGCCAAGGCTGCGGAGGACAAGCTGAGGCGAGCAATCGCCGCAAGGTCAAGATTTGCCGTAAAAAGCAACGCCAACAAAGCAAAAGTACGAGCAAAGGTTGGGATTTTGACAAGACGGGATTGAGGGATCCGGCTTCGTAAAACTACGCCGCGACAAGGTGTACGATCCTCCTACGCCAAGGCTGCGGAGGACAAGCTGAAGCGAGCAATCGCCGCAAGGTCAAGATTTGCCGTAAAAAACAACGCCAACAAAGCAAAAGTACGAGCAAAGGTTGGGATTTTGGCAAGACGGGATTGAGGGATCCGGCTTCGTAAAACTACGCCGCGACAAGGTGTACGATCCTCCTACGCCAAGGCTACGGAGGACAAGCTGAGGCGAGCAATCGCCGCAAGGTCAAGATTTGCCGTAAAAAACAACGCCAACAAAGCAAAAGTACGAGCAAAGGTTGGGATTTTGACAAGACGGGATTGAGGGAGTGTACGACTGTACTCGACCGAAAGCCCGCCGCAGGCAAGGTCCCAAGATTTGCCGTAATTTTGATTTGTTACTCTTGTAACAAGTTTCTACCGGTGAATCGGGGGTCGCTGGTTACATTTATCGCCAGTTTTCTTAATGCATTTTCATCCCCTGCCGGCGGAATATGACTCAAGTGCATTTCGCAGCCTTTGAGTTTGGTCAATTCCTCTAACGCCAGTTTGGCAGCGGGATTGCTCGGCGAACTTACCGAAAGTGCGGTCAATGTTTCCGAAAGATCAAGGCTGATACCTTTATTGTGATAAACTTCCTGTTTCAAGCTGGCAACCGCTTTAATGACTTCCGGCGAAAGCAATGTAAGATTATCCGGCAGATTTGCCAACAGCTTGATAGCGTTCAATATACAGCTTGAAGCCGCATGAAGCAAGGTGGAGTTTTTGCCGGTAACGATCCTGCCGTCGGCAAGTTCCAGTGCCGCCCCGCAGAAGATATTGTCAAACCCCTTGCCGGGAGTTTTTTCCGCACTTGTCATGGCATCTCTTGCGGGAGAAACCACCTTGCGGTCAGTTTCAGTTATCCCCAGATCATCCATTAACAGTTTGATGCGTTCAATCGGGGCCTTATCGGCAGACCCCATAGCGTAATCGCACATGGCACGGAAATAACGGCGGATGACTTCCTGGGCAGATGCCTGCTGACAGACTTCGTCATCCGAAATAGCAAATCCCAACTGATTCACCCCCATATCGGTCGGCGAGTGATAGAGCTGTTCCGGAGCCATGATGCGGGAACAGATGCGATGCACCACCGGAAAAACTTCCAGATCGCGGTTGTAATTGATCGCCGGGGTATGGTAATGCTCAAGGTGGAAACTATCGACCATATTTACATCGCCGATGTCGGCGGTGGCGGCTTCGTAAGCAATGTTCACGGGGTGTTTGAGCGGCAGATTCCAGACCGGGAAAGTTTCAAATTTGGCATATCCGGCACGGATGCCCTTCTGAAAATCGTGATAAACCTGCGACAGACAGGTCGCCATTTTCCCCGAACTTGCTCCGGGGCCGGTAACAACCACAATAGGTTTATCCGTTTCAATATAACTGTTGGAGCCGTAACCTTTGCTGGAAACAATGGTATCCAGTTCAGTCGGATAACCGGCAATGGGCTTATGCAAATATACTTTGATGCCGCGGCGGGCAAGCCGGTTGATGAATCCACGCACCGCCGGCTGGTTCTGATAACGGGTAACAACTACGGCTTTTACGGTAAGCTCCCAATCACCGAGGACATCAATGGTACGCATAACATCGGCATCGTAGGATATACCGTAATCGGCACGCATCTTGCGTTGTTCAATATCGCCGGAATAGATGCAGATGATGATGTCGATCTTATCTTTCATCCGCTGAAGAAGTTTGATCTTGGTATCGGGGTCAAACCCGGGGAGTACGCGGGCGGCATGATGATCGCCCATAAGCTTGCCGCCAAACTCCAGATAGAGTTTATCGTCGAATTTCCCGGCCCGTTCAAAGATTGCCGCCGCCTGTTCTTCCAGATATTTTTCGCTGTCAAATCCGCATTTCATCGTTACTTCCCAAACATTTTAACATTGAACAATACTGGGAAATAAATATAATCGGAAAAACAGATTTTTGCAAATCATATAACTCAAAAAATCTGTAAAAAAAAATCAACTCATAAACTTGACAAACCGTCAATATTGTGTTATATTGTGATATATGTTACAAATCTGATATATATCACGGAGTTTTTTTTGATTTTATGGCCAAATATCAGGAAGTTTATTTACAGCTCGCCAGCCGGATAGTCAACGGCGAACTTCAGCCGGGGCAGAAACTGCCCTCGGTGGCTTCGCTGGCAGAACAGCACAATATAAGTTATATGACCGCCCACAAAGTCTGCGAACTGCTTTGCCGCAACCGGTTGGCAGAGTCAAAGGCCAGGCAGGGATTTTTTGTCCGGACAATCCTCAAGGACAATGTAAAATTCACCAGCAAACTGCAAGTGGGCAAAGTTGGATTGCTTTTGAGTCTGGATGATCCGATATACAGCAATTTTTATAACAGACTGGTTTTGCGGCTCTTCGATGCCGGACACGCACCGGTAGCATTGGGCTGCAGCTGGATGATGGAAAATCTATCGCATGAAGAAGCCGGCGAACTGCTGAAAAGTTACGCCGGAGCCGGAGTCGAAATACTCATCATCCGCGGCGACGGCAGTTTTCCTTACAAAGCATTGTATGAAGTACGCAAACTTTTCCGCAAGATCATTTTTGTAATGTTTTACTCCGGCGAGATGGTCTTTGAAGATGCCGACAAGGTATTGTTTGATATGCGTAAAGCCGGTTTTCTGGCTGCAAATCATCTTTGGGAAAACAACTTTGATAAATTCGCTTTTCTCACCCAGGCTCCGGCAAGCGAAGAAATGCGCCGCAAACACGGCGTAAGCGGCAAACTCTTTGATCTTGACATGCTTGACGGCGTGGAAGAAGCCTGTAAAAGTCATAATATTGATTTTTACCGGCACGGCGTGATAATTGCCGGTAATCTGCCCTGTGCAGAACCGGAAAACAGCATCAAAAAACGCATCCGCACGGCAATAGAAAAAGGGTGCAACGGATTTATCTGCATGAACGATACGCGTGCTCATGAAGTATATCTGGCGGCGGCGGAAATGGGAATTGCCATCAACAAAGATATTGGCGTGGTCGGCAACTTCAACACCAGTATCGGCGAGTCACTGAATCCCCGCTTCAGCAGTGTTGATTTGAATGTGGACATGCTGATAGAAGGTGTAATAAGTTCTTTATCCGGCAACACTTGCACCGCCCCGATGTATATACAGCCCAAACTGATAAAACGTCATTGATATATAATAAGGAAGGAAAAAAAATGAACCGTACTCAACGCAAATTCACCCTGATCGAACTGTTGGTGGTAATTGCGATGATAGCCATACTTGCCGCAATGCTGCTCCCCGCACTTTCCGCCGCCAGAGAACGGGCAAAAAGTTCGACCTGCACGGCAAATCTGAAACAGATCGGTTTAGCCGGAACGATGTACCGCAGTGAAAACGGCGGATTTTTCAATGTGCTGAAATACTTACCCAATCCGGTCGCAAGCGGTGATTGCAACTGGCCGTGGTACTTTGCCCAGACCTATATGGCCAGCGACAATAAAAATGCCAACGCATTGAACTGTCCGACCACCGTAAAAGATGCAACTTCCAGCAACTATTTATCTGCTGGCGGCGGAACATCTTACGGGCTTAACGCTATTTCGCTGTGCGGAAAATACCTCTGGGATACAAGTAATTACCTGAAAATGTCAGTCAATGAGTCCGAAATCCCTCTGCCGGATGCCACGATTT
>SUVS01000072.1 GCA_015061885.1 Lentisphaerota bacterium | reverse complement strand
CCAAGGGGACAATGCAATGCCCCCTTGGGATGTGCAAGGTCTATTATATCGAATAAGTTGATAAGTTAAGCCGCACAAAAACAACATTGTGGAAGTTATTGCTCAAACATCCAATTTGAGAAGAAGCTAATATATGTTTGAGTATTGATAAAGAAATGATGATTTTTTATAGGTATTGAACGGAAAAAATAGAAAAAAGGCTGTTGCAAAACTCTTGAGATTTGCAACAGCATCTCTTAAAGTTTGAAAAAAACACTATTCAATATGCAGAACTTCGATCGCAGATGCCTGCAGATTTTTGCGATCCTGTTCCGGAAGTGCGGAATCTGTTACCAGTAAACTTATATCGCTCAAAGCGGCGAAGCGGGTCAATGCTCCGCGTGAAAATTTACTGCTGTCGGTAATGATCGCACTTTTTTCTGCTATCTGAATGGATTTGCGTTCCAGTTGTGCCAGACTTACATCGGATGTGTAAAAACCGTATTCCGACAACGCCGCGTCGCACCCCGACACCAGATAATCCACCCGGTAATCCAGCAGATTGCGTTCTGCCGCCGGCCCGATCAAATCCAGCGAATTGGTACGCAGTTCGCCGCCGAGCAGGATAACTTTGCAGCTGGTCTTGAACAGTGCCGACGCCACCGGCAATGAATTAGTTACCACTGTTACCGGCAAGTTATTACGCCGTGCAATGACTTTGGCAAACGCCAATGCCGTAGTTCCCGTGGAAATAAACAGACTCTTTACCGGCATAATGGTATCGTAAAGCAGATTAGCCAACGCAAATTTGCACTGCATGAGTTCATCTTCCGCCACCGGTTCCGGTTCGTAGCGTGCCGGGTGCGGTATGGCTCCGTTTTTGACTTGCAGTAAAAGTTTGCGTTTTTCCAATTCCCGCAAATCACGCCGCAAAGTCATTTGCGACACGCCGAGTATGTCGGCGGTTTCCGGAATCAGAAGTTTGCCTTTCTGAAGCATATCAAGTATTTTTTTCTGCCGCTGGTGCATAAATCCTCCATGTTATAAAATAACACAAGTTTTGTGAAAAAACAATAACTTTGCAACCAATATGTTAAAAAACAACAAAAAAAACAGAGTCCGCATCCGTTAAAACTCCGGCGTGGCAAGCGGGCAAGGGGCAGTTGGCGGTATAACGGGAACTAACGGTAAATAACGGGGGAACATTGCCGCCTGATACTGTTGCCGGCATTACACACAGTATGCAACTTGCCGGAACAGGGCTTCAACCAGCTGCGGTAGAGCTTGCTCCGCCTTCTCAATCTACCGTTTAACACCGGGCGGCAGACAGGCGTATGCCATACGGCACAATACCGTATGGCATACTTGCCGACAGGGTTTACTTTTACTTGATGTTTTTCAGGCTTTGAAATTTTTCAGCGCTTTGATGGATTCAGCGATCACATTATCGCCGGTATCCGGGTTCCAGACGGTTCCGGCATCGGCTTCGTAACCGCCTTTGGGGAAATCGCTGGCTACGGGCAGATAGCACTCATACCCCGCAGTACAGCTTACCACCGCCGCATCCGGATAAACTTCGCGGATGCCGACACCGATCGCGGTCAACACCTCAAACGGCAAGCCCACCAGCACCCGGTCGCCGAGTTGCATAAGCTGGATGGAGAGATCGGCTTCGGAGCCGTTGAATTCATGGAATACGCGGTGCATCATACCGGTCATATAAAATTCGCGGCTGTAGGTGGAAGTGCTTTCGGCTTTTTTCAACTCTTCCGCCCAGCGTTTGTCGATTTCTCCGGCGGTCAGACCTTTGAGCATATCGGATTTGACATGCAAATTGTGCGTGGCACACTTCAAAGTAAAGTCGGTCGTATCGCGGAAAGTGCGTCCTGCCAGCCGGATGCTCGACGCCATGACCTGTCCGATATCTTTGCGGGATTCTTTAGCCCGCTGCATGGGCACAACATCACCGGCAGTGCCGAGCAGGAAAAATGCCGGACAACCGAGTTTTTCTTCGGTGTAGCGTTTGAAATACCCCGGATAATCTGCCGAAATACCATAGCTGTTGTAACCGCCGGTAACCGGGTGGCATCCATAGCGGGCAAGCACTCCTTTAGGTGCTTTGCCCCGCATGAACTTCCAGACATGCATAACTGTATCAATGGGTGAAAAATCGTAATTTTCCGGATCAGCCGGGTACGAATAGTTGGTCGTCACCATGCCGTCGGCTTTGCGGACAGTGCGGCGGTTGAATGCTATGCTGCTGACCGGAATATCTGCCTGAAGCAAACGGACTTCTTCCAAATCTTCAATAGCATGTTTTACTGCCGGAATGACCTTGCTCATCCAGAAATCAAAGTATCTGGTATCTGCCGGGTAATCGCCCAGAGCAAGTTCGCCGCCGGTTGTGAAGATGGTGTAACCGTTGAAGTTGGGGGCAAAGTGTGTATGACTGCTTGAAATCATGATATTGGGGTAATCAATACCGCTTTCAGCGGCGATCGCCTTGTAGATTTTAAGCATATCGGGGTATTTGATCCCCAAACCATCTACGGTCAGAATCAGACTTTTCACTCCGTTCTGTTCCAGTGCGATCACGCCGACTTCGATCGGTTCTTCGATCTCATCGGTCAAACGGTTTCTGCTGGCATAGCCCCGGATATAGGTAGGAAAATCCGGAGTAACATCGGCTTTGGAGCAACCCATTTTTAACATAGCAAGACCTTTCAACAATGCGTTTAAAAGTAAAAAACGGTTTTGCAGTATAATCTAACCGCAAAAACGGTTTTGTCAAGAGCAGAAAACAGATTGCAAAGGTAATTTTCAGAAAAAATCTTCTTTTTTGAAACGGTAGCTCCGGCAGCAGAAATTGCATTTTATTTCGGGATTGGAGCGTTCGTGGAAAAGTTTTTCCAGATCATTTTTTCCCAGCACGGTCATGGCTCTACGCATACTTTCTTCGCTGCACCGGCACTGCCAGCGGGGTTTTACACCTACGGTGAATACACACTTTTCAGTATCAAAGTCTGTAACATTTGCCGCGTATGCCAATTCCGAAAGCATAACTTTCATGGCTTTTTCCGGCTCATTGGTCAAATCAAGTTTTTTGCGTATTTCGTTTGCCGCAGCCCCGTGCATGGCGTTGCGTAAATTGCTGAACGCTTCCAGATCGCATCCCGGCATGGCTTGCAGAAGCAGTACCGACATGCGTTTGACCGGTCTTTGCGGATCGGGCTGATACTCTGCCCAGGTGCGGATCTCGGTTTCGATCTGGTTGCTTACGCAAAAGAAAAATGCCAGATCGTTTGCCGGATCTGCCAGCGGGGCACGGGTCTGACCGGAATTCAAAATCTTGCCGTCGGGCGTTGAACGCGTTACATAGATCATGCCGTCATTGTCGCCGTAAAGCTCGCCGAGTTCACCACTGCCGCCATCCAGCGGATGCGGTACAAACGGCACGCCCCGGATACTGCCGTCGGCGGCAGACTCGATTATCATACCCTTCAATGAACCCGGATACTCATAGCGGATGGAAAAACGGTCGCCTTCGTCCAGCATGGCGGTACTTGCCGCCGCCGCACTCAAGGCGTTGGCAAAAGCCATTGCCGCCGCCGGATCGGTATCGTGAGTGGTGATCCCGGCATTGACGGTATCGGTGGTTTCCGCCCAGACCGCTCGCAAATTCAACTGCGGATGCAAACCGCGTATAAGGCAATCCTGTTCCATTATCTCTCCTGAAAAAAACTTGCCGCTTACTTCCCGGAAAAATTCCGGACTGTTTGAGTCAATAGACCGTGTCAGCGGTTCTATTGTTGCATTACAGTACGCGTTCGATGGTGATTTCCGGGTCGATCTCTTCACGCAGAACCCGTTCCAGACCGTTTTTGATGGTCATGGTGGCGTGAGGACAGCCGCCGCAGGCACCACGCAGTTTGAGCTGAACGGTTTTGCCTTCGATATTGACGATTTCCAGGTCGCCGCCGTCAGCTTGCAGGAATTGACGCATTTCGTTCAGACGGGCGGTGATTTTATCAGCTAAATTTTCCATTTTTTATTTGCCTTTTTCTTTAACAATGGTGTATAGTATAACCTGTGTTATATAAATTAACCCATTGCCGCCGGCAATGCAAATTTTTCAACTCAAATTACGGAAAAAAATCATGATTATCGAAACCTTGAACATCGAAGGTGTTGTCTGCACCGGTGCCGCTATTCCCACTCCCAACGCCACACTGCTGGTCATCAATGCTCCCAACGGTCTGCTGGGCTGCGGATATTTCAGTTTGGCCACGGCGGATAAACTCAACGATGCTCTGGCGGTGGTTCGCGGCGTAGCCAACTTTGACGATATGCTCAACGCCAGAGTCTGCGAAGTATCTGCCGCCGCTGAAAAACTCGGCATTGCCGTCGGCATGAGCGGCAAAGAAGCCCTTGCACTGATGAAATAAGGTTTTATGTACGATGAAAGTCGTTGCCGACGATAAGATACCGTTCCTTAAAGGCGTGCTTGAAAGCGAAGGTATTGAAGTAGTCTATCTTGCCGGAGCCAAAACCACCGCCGGCGATGTAGCCGATGCTGATGCCATCATAACCCGAACCCGGACAAAATGCAATGAAAAACTGCTGGAAGATTCCGCAGTCAAATTCATCGCCACCGCCACGATCGGGTTTGACCACATAAATACAGATTATGTGGAAAAACAGGGTATTTGCTGGACAAACGCTCCGGGGTGCAATTCTTCGAGCGTGGCTCAATACATAACATCGCTTCTGCTCAATCTGGCAGTAAAACACAACTTTGCTCTGGCTGATAAGGTGCTTGGCGTTGTGGGCGTAGGCTATGTGGGCAAAAAAGTTGCCGCCGTGGGCAGAGCTTTGGGCATGAAAGTATTGCTCAACGACCCGCCGCGGGCAAGAGCCGAGGGCGACAAAGAGTTTGTATCGCTGGATACTGTTGCTCAACAAGCCGATATAATCACCATACATGTACCGCTGGAATACGAAGGTATTGACAGGACTTTCCATCTGGCAGATGAAAAGTTTCTGAACCAACTTTCGGACAGACAATTCCTCATCAATGCTTCACGCGGCGAAGTTGTGGACAATACCGCGTTGCGGAAAGTGCTTGGATCCGGCAAACTTGCCGGCGGCGTGCTGGATGTGTGGGAAAATGAACCGGAGATCGACCTTGAACTTTTAGGGTTGCTGGATTATGCCACACCGCATATCGCCGGATATTCCACCGACGGCAAAGCCAACGGCACAAGCATGAGCGTTAATGCGTTGGCAAAGTTTTTCAATTTAAGTGAACGCTTGCAAAAGTGGTATCCCAATAATGTGCCAATGCCGGAAAATACTGTTATAGAGTGTCCGGCAGCGGGTTCGCCGGAAGAAAAACTTTTGCATGTCGTTTCGCAAAGTTACAATATTGCCGATGATACAGCTGCTCTGAAAAACGCTCCGCAGGATTTTGAAAAACTCCGCGGCAATTACCCGCTCCGCCGCGAATTCGGTACTTTTACTGTGGTAAACGCCGATGAAGAGTGTGGAGCTGTTCTGAATAAGCTGGGCTTCAACATCAAGTGAATCATGGAAAAATCAGCCGATAAATTACAGAAGTTCTGCCGTACGGTTTTTCTGGCAACCGTTTTCCTGCTGCCGTTAAAGTTCGGGGCAATGATCCTGCCGGGAGTTCCGCACGCTTATACTGCTGATATTTATGGTGTGATACTCAATGCTCTGCCGCCATCAGCATTCACGGTCTGGGCAGCGGCCTTACTGATACTGGCACTGGCGGCGTATCGTTTTTCGGCAGGTATTACGCTCAAAAATCCTTTCGGCAGAGTGCTGACGCTTTTTCTGCTGCTGCCGGTGATAACGCTGTTGGGATTTATCAATCCGGATAATCCGGAAAGTGCGGTCATTGAGTTTGAATACATCCTCGGAGTTGCCGCCTTTGCCGCCGCTTCGGCAATTATTCTGCAAGGCAGTCCGGAAAATTTCCGCACTCGGATATTCAACACCGCCGCCGCCGGAACGATCGTTACGGCACTGGCGGGGGCGTATCAATATTTTTACGGCTTTGATGAGCTGAAAAATTTTATCGCCACGCAGGAAAAACTTCACAATATAAAGTTTCCGCCGGAACTGAAAGCCAGAGCTTATGATGTAAGAACTTACGGCACATTTACTTTTGCTTCGGCACTTGCCGGATTTCTGGCTTTGACCGGAGCTTTGACTGCGGTAAGGGCGTTCCGTTGGGGAGGAAATTTTGAGCCGGTGAAAATCTCACAAAAAATATTTGCTGCCCTGACAATACTGCTTGTTGCCGGAATTTTTCTTACCACCAAAGGCCGCAGTGCATTTCTGGCAGTTATCATTTCGGCGGCATTTACCGGTTTTATCCTGCTGAAAAGTCGCAAGGTCAAGCTCTTTCTGGCAATAAGTGCCGTTGTTGTAATTATTGCCGGAGCATTTTACATCCATCTTGCCGGACGCGGTTTCGGCTCAATGACGGAACGGGTTGGGTATTTGCAAAGCAGTGTAAAAATGGTGCTTGAACACCCGTTCTGCGGAGCGGGTTGGGGCAGTTTTACTTACTATCACGCTCAATACAAAAACTTCGGCAACGAAGAGCTTGCCAAAGACCCGCACAATATGATCGCGGCTTTTGCCTCGCAAACCGGGATACCCGGCGGGGTGGCAATAACAGTGTTGTGGCTTTACATACTCTATCTTGCCGGAAAGAGGATGAAAAGAGATTTTTCGCCGGAAAATATGGCGTTGTTTGCCGGACTCGGAGCATTTTCTCTGCATATACTTATGGATTTGGATTGGCAGGTACCGGCACTGATGGCGTATTACAGTTTGTTTGCTTTGCTGACTGCGGATGATTTGTCGGAGAACGAAACTGTTCCCGGCAGAAAACTCCCTGTTTTCATGCTTGCAATACTCTCTTTGCTTACCCTGACTGGCGGCATACACTACGCGGCAAGTGAAAATACTTTCGGTAATATGCTCGCCGCCGCCGGACAGGAAGCGGGGGCTTATACCCCGCCGCAAAGCAGTTACGAAGTGGATATTGCCGCAGAAAAAGCCCTGAAACTTGCCCCTTATTCGGCAAGTATCTGCAACGCCATGGCATTGGATAAACTCCGGCGGGGCGATCTTGACCGGGCGGAAGAACTGTTCAGGCAAACGATAAAACTCGCCCCCCGCTCGCATGCGGCACACAAGAGTTTGAGCAAATTATATACCCTGCTCGGCAAAAAAGAGCTGGCGGAAAAACATGCCGCCGAAGCCGACAGATTGTTTCCGTATTACAAAGTATTCATGAACAAAAGAAAGCATAACGATCATGAGTGAACAGCTCTATTGCGGCTGGGGCCGCACCGATATTACCCCGAAAGTACCGGTTTCGCTGGCAGGTTATTTCAATATCCGCATGTGGGAAAAAGTCCTTGACAGACTTGAAGCCCGTGCCATCGTCTTCAAACAGGGCGATAAATATGCCGGGATCGTCAATCTTGATTTGATAAGTTCGGCTCAAATACTCGTTGACCGGGTGTGGAAAAAGATCGCTGATTTAACGATGTTCAGCAAAGAAAATCTGATTTTCTGCTCCACACATACCCATACCGGGCCGGAGATCCGTTCCACGGTCCTTTCCGGCAGTGAAGAGTGTGCCGAAGATATTGCCGGAGCCATCAGTCAGGCTTTGCGTAATGCGTTAAAGGATTTGCAGGCTGTTGACTCTATGGTGCAGGGCGAAACTTATGACAACCGCTTTATTTTCAACCGCCGATACTGGATGAAATCCGGCGGCGTAGTGACCAACCCCGGCAAATTCAACAGTGATATTCTGCGGAGCGAAGGCACTGTCGATGCCGAAATACCCATGTTCGGCGTTAAACGCAACGGCAAACTGGCGTTGCTTTTTGCCAACATCGTCAACCACAGCGACACCATCGGCGGCAACAATGTTTCTGCCGACTGGCCCGGTTTTGCCCGCCGGATGATCGAATCGCAGATGCCGGAAGGTTTTATGTTTGTACCCGTTATCGGTACAGCGGGCAACATCAATCACTTTGATGTTGCAAGCGATCTCAACCAGACTTGCTATGCCGAAGCCGAACGCATCGGTTCCGGTATAGCCGCAACCATCCTTAATGCCATAAACACATTGAAGCCCTGCTGCGAAATGCCGCTGGAAACACGCTTTACCGAGCTTTACTGCCCCGCCCACGAAGTCAGCGACGAAGAATACAACGAAGCTCTTGCCACCGTTGAAAAATATAAAGACGAACCCGATGTAAGCAAAGCCGATGAACTGACCAGTGAAGACCTTGCCCGCAAAGTCCCCAAAGTTCTGAAATACTTTGCCCAGCAGGTACTTTTACTGCGTGACGAACCTAAAAACGCCAACTTCCCGCTGCCGGTGATCCTGCTTAACGGCGTGGCGGTCGTGGGCGTACCCGGCGAACCTTTTGTGGAAATCGGTCTGGAAATCCGCAAACGCATTTTCAACGATTACCGCACGCTGGTCGCCGGTCACGGTCCGACGGGGCATCCCAAACTCGGCGGCGGCTACATGCCCAATATCTGGAATTACAACAGAGGCGGCTACGAAACCACCGGCAGAAGCAATCCATTCTGCACTCAAGCGTCGGAAATGCTGCTTGAAGCTATGAAAAAATTGGCAAAGAGGTCGTAACCATGCCCGAATTACCGGAAGTTGAAACTATCGGCAGAGCGTTGAAAGAATACCTTGCCGGACGAACCATTGAAGGCGTACAGATTTTCACAGAGCGTCTGCGTGAACCGCTGGATTCGCTGAAAAATCCGATCCTGACCGGCAGAAAAGTCCTTGATGTAAGACGCCGGGGCAGATATTTGATCGTAGATCTGGAAGAAAATCTGGCGTTGTTGATGCATTTCGGCATGTCCGGTGTGCTGAAAACTGTTCCGCTGGATCAGGAACGGGCCAAACACGAGCATATTATTTTTGATCTGGGCAATAACGACAGTCTGCGTTTTGAGTGCCCGCGGCGGTTCAGCCTGGTCAAATTGATAACTCTGCCGCACGCCGGAGCGGTTCCGCCGGAACTGGATAAACTGGGCGTGGAGCCTTTGAGCAAAGATTTCAACGCAGAATATTTCTGTAAATGTGCCGCCAAACGCAAAACCGCCCTCAAAGAGTTTATCATGGATAACAGCGTAGTCACCGGAGTCGGCAATATCTACGCAACGAAGCTCTGTTCAATACCCGTTTATCGCCCTTGCGTCCGGCGTGTGAAGTAACCGGAGCAGAAGCCGGAAAACTTATTACCGAAATCAAGTTGATATTGGAAAAAAGCATCGCTTCCGGCGGCACGACCTTTTCCGATTACCGCCAACTTGACGGCTCTACGGGCAAATATGTTCTTGAGCTTAACGCCTACGGCAAAAGCGGTCAGAATTGTCCGAACTGCGGCAATAAATTTGCCAGTGTAAAACAAGGCGGCAGAACCACGGTTTATTGCAAAAAATGCCAACAGTAAAATCCTTTTCCGGACAGCACGCTCATCAGCCAAGCAACGGAGTATAACGGATTTCTTCATAAAAAAGACAAAGGCTCCGGGGATGATTTGCTTTGCCGCCGCAAGTCTCCGGCAGAGAAGTAAGTTGCATCCACAGAAAATTTGTCAGTTTATCGGCAAAAAAACTTGCAAAAAAACAAAATTGGTGTAAATTAAAAAATCAAACCATTATATCGGCGGTAAAACGGTTTCTCCCTAACGTTTTGCTCCGGTGCGGAATAGATAATTTTTTTACAATCAGGAGAATATAAAAATGTATGCTATCATCAAAACCGGCGGCAAACAGTACAAAGTGACCCCCGAGTGCGTGCTTGATGTTGAAAAGCTGGAACTCGAAGCTGGTCAGATCGTTAAATTTGAAGAAGTTCTCGCCATCGGCGAAGAAGGCGGCCAGTTGAAGGTCGGCACCCCGGTCATCGAAGGTGCTTATGTGGAAGCCGAAGTCATGGAACAGTTCCGTGGCGAAAAAGTGTGGGCATTCAAGATGAAGCGTCGCAAGAGCTATCGCCGCACCATCGGTCATCGCCAGAACCTGACCAAAGTCACGGTCAAGGCGATCGTCGAAAAATAATTAAGTTTTACGACTTATCCGGACCGCTGTGCGTTTTGTTCAGCGGTTTTTTTTTAACGAGATAAAAAGAGGTAATACTATGCAGTATGACAAAAACGGCGCTCTGTTACAGAGCGAAGCACCGACTTTGAAACTTATCAACCGCGGCAAAGTGCGGGATATTTATGATTTGGGCGACAGTTTGTTGTTTGTAGCGACTGACCGCTTGAGTGCGTTTGATGTGGTCATGCCCAATGGTATTCCCAACAAAGGTAAGGTGCTGACCCAGATCTCGCTTTTCTGGTTTGAATACCTTACCGGGATTCCGAACCACATCATCACCACTGATTTAAGTACGATCGAAGTCTTGAAACCCTATGTAAAAGATTTGCAGGATCGTTCGATCGTGGTCAAAAAAGCCAAAGTGCTGCCGGTGGAATGTATCGTCCGCGGCTATCTGGTGGGTTCGGGCTGGAAAGATTATCAGAAAACCGGTGAAGTCTCCGGCTTGAAACTGCGTGACGGCTATAAACTTGCCAGCAAGCTCGACGAACCGTTGTTCACGCCATCGACTAAAGCGGAAATCGGCGAACACGACGAAGCGATCAGCTACGAAGGCGTGGCAAATATTATCGGCGAAGAATACGCCAAAACGATCCGCGATATGGCGTTGGATATTTATACCAGAGCCCGGGATTACGCCGAAAGCCGCGGCATCATACTTGCTGATACCAAATTTGAGTTCGGCACGATCGACGGTGTTGTAACACTGGTTGACGAAGTGCTGACGCCGGATTCAAGCCGTTTCTGGCCGAAAGCGAGTTATGTGGAAGGCACCAGTCCGGTGAGTCTGGATAAACAGTTTGTGCGTGACTATCTGGAAACGCTGGATTGGAACAAACAAGCACCGGGGCCGGTCTTACCGGAAGAAGTGGTAAGCAAGACCGCGGCAAAATATATAGAAGCCTACGAAGTTCTGACCGGCAAAAAGTGGAACTTCTGAAGTGATAAAAAAATAAAACCTTAAAACAAAAGTCAATAATTTGTTTCATCTGAAAGTTGATTTTTACAGTCAAACTTATTTCAAATCTGAAGTTCATTTCTTTTTGTGGACAAAAAGAAATGAACATTAGAAGGTTTGGAAAAGGGTGATGGGGTTTGGGGAAGAGGGAAAGAACCTTTCCTCAAAAGGTTTTTCCCTCTTCCCCAAGACTACCCAATCAGCTTTTACAGAACAAAACGAAATTCGGGGGTGTACCGGATTCGATTGGCAGTGTTCGGGGTGGATTGCATGTCGAGGATGATCGTTGGCCTCGTAAAACATCGATTAAAACAATAATTGCGAACGAACAGTACGCATTGGCTGCGTAATTTGACAGCCACATCC
>SUVS01000071.1 GCA_015061885.1 Lentisphaerota bacterium | reverse complement strand
TACCCGTGCTGGCAAGTTCACTGCCGCCGGTTCGACTGTGGGCGATATTCGAAACTTTTCTACGGTAACGCTGGATGGAACTTCTGCTGAAAAAATCAGCAACTCCCTTACGGCGAAAATCGTTACCGAAGGTACAGCAACATGGGCAAAAGCCGCAGACTATGGCACTCCCGATGATTTCGACATTGACTTGAGCAAGTTTGAGTTGACGAAAACACCGACCTACTCGCTAAACGGTTCGGTAACTCTGAAAAACGGTGCCTCAGCAACCAGCATCACCAACTTCAAGAGCGTAACCATGACCAACAGTAAAGTTGACGGTGCTATAACCAATGTCAACAAAGTTACTGTCAACAAAGGCGACAGCACGATCGGCAGTTACACCGGCACCGACGGCAATGATACACTTTCCATAGCTAAAGGTGCGGTTTTGACCGCCGGAGAAATCGTTTTGAATGATGCCAAAGATACGCTTGACTTGAATGGTACGCTTATTCTTTCCGACAGCAATTTCAATGTAACCAAGATCACCGGCAAAGGCGAAATCGCCGCCGCCGCTACGGTTTGGGAAACGCTGGATATGGATGAAACAGTCCTGAATCTGGGCGAAACATCAGAATACTTCCGGGGTACAGCCTACGAAAATGCCGACGACAGCTGGAAAAAAGCCGTAAAATGGGATGGCAAATCCGAATACAACGGCTGGCTGGGCGATTGGAGCGGAGCCAAAGTTGGCAGCGACGATGTTGACTTTATCAAGTTCAAAGCCACAGCGGATACAACTCTCCAAATCACTGGCGATGTAGATTGGCTCTTGCTGGACAAAAAAGGCAATGAAGTTGACGCCATCACCGCCGCCGGAGATTACATAATCCAGCTGGAAAACAAGAAAGATGAATCCGTAACCTACACCATAACTCTGGCATAAGCTCCAGAAAAACAATAAAAAAATACCGCCTGAAGCTTAAACTTCCGGCGGTATTTTTTGTTTTTGTTCAGAATCAATGGTGCGAGAAGATCCGTTCCGGAGCGTGATAGAGTGCTACACCCAGTTCATTTGCCCGTTTGATGACATCGGCATCTTTCAGACTGCCGGCGGGGGCGATGATGGCGGTGATCCCGGCGGCGGCGGCGACTTCCACGCCGTCAGCGAAGGGGAAGAAACCATCACTTGCCATAACTGCACCTTTCAGGGTGCCATTGCCGGTATATTTCTGACTGAACTTTGCCACGGCTTGTTCAATAGCACCCACGCGATCCTGTTCGCCGGTACCTACCGAGAGGGTCTGACCGTTCTGGGCAATAACCACGCCGTTGGAACGGACATTCAAATTCACATACCAGGCAAAAAGCAAGTCATCCAGCTGTTGGGGAGTTGCTTCGCAAGCGGATTTCTGATACCCGCAGGCTTTGTTTTCTGCTTCGGCTACTTTCATATCTTTTACGCTCTTGAGTGCGGTCAGCAGCGGATCGGCGATCACCAGTGAGCCATCGGCAAGCACTTTGATCGTCTGTGCCGCCCGGTCATCATCCACATAACGGGGAAGATCAGCGGGGTTGCCGCATTTGATAATGCGTACATGCTTGTTGAGTTTGTAAGTTTCGCCGTCGTTGAAAATATCCAGTACGCCGTCGGCAAAAGCGGGAGCAACCACACATTCAACGAAACTGCTCATGATTTCGCGGGCGGTATCGCAATCGACTTCGGTATTGAAAGCTATAACGCTGCCGAAAGCGGCACGGGCATCGGCATCGCGGGCTTTAAGATAAACATCTTTGAGCGTATCGCCTTCAACGGCAACGGCGGCACCGGAGGGATTCACATGCTTCATGACCGCACAGGCACTGCGGTCAAAGAATTTTACAATATTAAGAGCGTAGGAAATATCTTCCAGATTGGTCTGGGAAAGACCGCTTTTGCCGTTTTTGAGTATTTCCATGCCGCCGATAACACCGGCATTATCGACCGGGCGGTAATATGCCGCAGTCTGGTGGGGGTTGGTGCCGTAACGCAAGTCGGTAACTTTTTCGTAGTTGCGGCCGTTGATAACGATGCCGTCAGCAAAGTTGCCGAGGTTCTGCGAAAGATAACTGGAACGACCCAGTCCGTTTTTGACTTCTGCCATGATTTTCTCCTTGCGGTAAAAGTTTTTTACGATAAAAGATTGTTAAATAATATACAGGAGTTTGCACATTTTGGCAAATGAATGTATAGTCTATTCGTGCAAATTTTTATTTTATTTAATATTGGAGCATGTAATGGAGCGTAAGGCACTTTTTATAACCTTTGAAGGTCCCGAAGGTGCGGGCAAAAGCACCCAGATCAAACTTTTGAAAGAGTATCTGGAAAGTTTGGGGCGGCAAGTTCTGGTAACGCGTGAACCCGGCGGTACACCGCTGGCGGAAGATTTCCGGAATATCGTCAAACATTATCAGGGCGAAGAACCCTTGTTCCCCGCAACCGAACTGTTGCTGTTCGAGGCCGCGAGAACCCAGCATACCAATTATGTTATTGCTCCGGCTTTGAAAAGTGGAACGATCGTTTTGTGCGACCGTTTTGCTGATTCGACCGAGGCTTATCAGGGGGCAGGGCGGTCGCTGGATATGGATTTTCTGCTTAAACTCAACAACTTTGCCATGGCGGGGTGCAAGCCGGATCTGACACTTTTGTTTGATCTGCCGATCGAAGTCGGCATGGAGCGTGCCAGAGCCAGAGTTGCTCATATAGCCGATCACAACGACCGGCTGGAAGCGGAAAAAATGGACTTCCATCAACGGGTGCGCGATTCGTTTCTGGCGATTGCACGCCGCGAACCGGAACGGGTCAAAGTTTTGGACGCCACGCAAAGCATCGAAGAACTGTTTGCTGAAGTCAAAGGATTGGTGAACAATGCTTTATCGTGAATTTGAGGAGCGTTTTCCCAACTTGAGTGCCGGATTGCTCAATGCCTCCAAACAGAAAAAACTCGGCGGTGCATATCTTCTGTACGGCGATGATCCGGCGTGGCGGGAAGCCGGGGCAATGTACCTTGCGGCAATGACCATCTGCCAAAGCCCCGGTTTCGGCGGCGAACCCTGCGGCGAGTGCCGCAGCTGCCGTCAGGTGCAGGAACACACTTATTCCGAGATGTTTGAACTTTCGCCCTCCGGCAAGGCTGGATATATACGTATCGGCGACGAAAATGCTCCCGAACCGAATACCCTACGCTGGTTTGTTCAGCAGTTTGAACTTGCCAGCAGCAATCTTGACGGCCGTAAGATCGGCATTATACATAATTGCGATGCCATGAACAGCGAAGCACAGAACGCTTTCTTAAAGACGCTGGAAGAACCCGATCCGGGGGTGATCTTTATTCTGTTGACCGGCAATCCGTCGGCACTGCTGGCAACTACGCGTTCACGCTGTCAGCTTTTGCCGCTTTTGACCAATACCATGCAGTACGACTTCGCGGGAGCCAAAGAGTTATGCGGTCTGCTGGGAGAGTTGATTTTCAATGCGTCCGGAAATATTGTCAAAGCATCCAACCTTGCTGATGATATGCTCTTACTCACCGAAAAATTAGCTGACGACAGTTCCGCCCGTGCCGATGCAAGCTGGGCAAAACGCCTGGAACAAGCCTCCGGTATCGAAGATAAATCACTGCTCAAACGCATTACCGAACAACGCGACAACGCCGCGGCAAGCTATTATCTGATGCTGCGGAAACAATTTTTGAGCCTGATCCATACCTATTGCACTCAAATATGGCTGTGGAGCGAAACCGGCGATAAAAGTGCTTTGAGCAATCCGGAATTTTTTGAAAATACCGAATTGCCGGAAAAACCCGATGCCATAGTCGCCAAAAGGGCACTGAACGAAGCCGAAAAACTCCTCTACCGCCTGCGATTCCAGGTAGATGAAAAACTGGCAGTACGCTCCTTTGCTGTAAACACCGCCTGCGGCGAGTAAAATTGAAGTTAAAATGGCTTGGGGCTTGAGGAGGGGCTGTTGCTACGCTTTGGAGTTTTGCAACAGCCCCATTCCAATTTGTTTTATATAAACAATAATATTTGATGAGAAACAAGAGTCGCTCAAACTACATATTATTTGCGGTTTTATTTCTTTCTGCGGTTTTTGTCTTTCCAGTCCAAAGCTCCGGTGGGACAGGCGTTTATACATTCTCCACATTCAGAGCAGCTTACCGGCAGACCCGCGTTGAACGCTGTACCTACCGTGGTCAGGAAACCGCGGTTCTGGGCACTCAAAAGCGTTTTACCGATGATCTCTTTGCAGGTTTTTACGCAAATACCGCACTTGATACATTTGCCGGTATCCTGCAAGATTTCAGGGTGGCGGGTATCAATGCGTTTGGCGTTTTTACTTCCGCAAATCGCAGTCGGACACGCTCCGCAGAGTTCGGCACTCTTTTTCAGACGGCAATCGTGCTTGTCGGTGCAAGAACACTCGATACAGCGTTTGCCTTCATTTTGCAGAACTTCCGCACTCATGGTTCCGGCGACTTCTTTGAAAGTCGTTTTGCGTTCTTCCAGACTTATCAGCGGGAGATTTGCCCGGTCGGCTTCGGAAACACTGTCGTTGATTTTGACCACATCATCGGTACTCATGCTCCGCCATGCACCGCGCGACACATTGATCTTGTATTCTTCGGCATACTCTCTATTTTCAAACATTGCCTGCATGCCAAGAGCCATGATTCTGCCGCCGGCGACTGCTTCCACTACGGTTGCGGCTCCGGAAACACAATCTCCGGCACTGAACACATTGTCTTCAACTCTGTTGCCGGCACTTACTTCGGCGTAACCGTATTTGTTTACCTTGATCCCGGCGGGCATGACTGTACTCTGTCCCACGGCGGCGATCACGGTATCGGCAACGGTATCGAACTCACTGCCCGGCTGCGGCACCGGACGGCGGCGGCCGGAAGCATCGGGTTCGCCCAGAACCATACGCTGACAGGTCAGAACAAGTTTGCCGTTTTCTTTACGCAATTTGACGGGGGCAACCAGAAATTCAAAGTTGACGCCTTCTTCTTTGGCTTCATGAATTTCGATTTTTTCGGCGGGCATTTCGTTTTCTGTTCTGCGGTAGAAACAGCTTACTTCCTCCGCTCCCAGCCGCACCGCTGTACGCACACAGTCCATAGCGGTATTGCCCCCGCCGATAACGATGGTTTTGCCCGGATTGGCACCTTTACAATCTTTAAGGATATTATCACGCAAAAAGTCAATACCCGGCGTGGCAAGTTCTTCGCCTTCACAGCGGATGCCGGAAGATTGCCAGCAGCCGACGGCTATACCCACGGCGTCAAACTCTTTTTTCAGCGTTTCAAGCTCAAGATTTTCGCCCAGTTTGGCGTTGAACTCAAATTCCACGCCCAGTTTTTTGAAATGTGCCAATTCCACATCAAGTACATCGCGTTTGGGCAGGCGGTATTCCGGAATACCATAGCGGATCATGCCGCCGGCTTCGGGCATCTGGTCATAAACTTTGACCGCCACACCCATTCGCCGCAGAAAATATGCCGCACTCAAACCGGCGGGACCGGCACCGACGATGGCAACGCGTTTTCCGGTTTCCGGCGGCAGTTCTTCCACATATTCGCGGTAATACAAATCCGCGGCGTAACGCTTGAAATCGTTGATGGATACCGCTTTGCCGTAGAGATTTTTGCGGCACTCCTTTTCGCAGAAACGCGGACACACTCTGCCGATACTCATCGGCAGGGGAATACGCTCTTTGATGATTTTCAAGGCTTCCAGCCAGTTACCTTCTTTACCGGCACGCACATATTCTTCGACCGCCGCATGAGCTGGGCAAGCCATGGTGCAGGGTGCTTCGCAGTCGCCGGAGTGTTCGCTCAACAGCAGTTCCAATGCGGTTTTACGCATGGATTTGACCTCTTCACTTGAAGCGTCGATCTCCTGACCGGGAGCCGGACGGGCGGCACATGAGGGCAGGAATTTGCCGGTCTTGCAATCTTTTACCACACAGACAAAACAGCTTGTGGTGTGCGACACTTTGCCGTTGAAACACAAGCTCGGAATAGTGATCCCTTCGCGGCGTGCCACTTCAAGCACGGTTTCGCCGGCATTTGCCTGAACGGTCTTGCCGTCAAGGATGAACTCAAAAGTATTTTCAGCAGAATTGCTCATATTGTAAACCTCGGTAAATCTTACTCATTCGGGTAACGGCTGATCGCCTTTTTGGGACAGATTTCTATACAACTGTTACAGCGGGTGCATTTATCCGGATCAATGACAAAGTCATCGCTTATCGCACCGGTCGGACAGGTCTTGATGCAGAGTTTGCACTTTACGCACTTGCTCTGATCGAGCTTGACTTTGACCAATGCGTTACATTCCAACGCAGTACAGGTGCGTTTTTCCACATGGTCAAGGTATTCGTTTTTGAAATAACGCAAAGTTGCCAGCACCGGATTGGGTGCAGTCTGCCCAAGTCCGCAAAGCGAACCCTTTCGGACCTGATTGCCCAGAGCTTCCAGAAAATCAATATCTTCGAGCGTGCCTTCGCCTTGCGTGATGCGTTCAAGCGTTTCAAACATTCGCGTTGTTCCTACGCGGCAGAAGGTGCATTTGCCGCAGGATTCGCGGCGGGTGAAGTCCAGAAAATACCGGGCGGTTTCCACCATACAGCGGTTTTTGCCGATAACGATCATACCGCCGGAACCCATGATGGCACCCAGACTGCGTAAACTGTCGTAATCTACGGGCGTATCAAAAAGTTCTACAGGAATACAGCCACCGGAAGGTCCGCCGGTCTGCACAGCTTTGACATGTTCCGGATCAGCTCCGCCGATTTCAAAAACGATCTCCCGCAAAGTTATCCCCATAGGCACTTCCACCAGACCGGGATATTTGAGGTCGCCGGCGAGAGCGAAAATCTTGGTGCCTTTGCTGTTTTCCGTACCCACTGCGGCGTATGCTTCGGCGCCTTCGGCAATAATACACGGTACATTGCCGAAAGTTTCCACATTGTTGATCATGGTCGGCAAATCGTGATAACCGCTGTCAGTCGGGAAGGGCGGACGGAAGCGGGGAGTACCGCGTTTGCCTTCCAGCGAGGCGATCAAAGCGGTTTCTTCGCCGCAGACAAAAGCTCCGGCACCTTCTTTGATAATGATTTCGATTTCCCGGCCGTGGATGATATTGAGTTTATTTTCTTTGATCTGCTCAATGGCTATTTTCAGATTTTTTATCGCCATGGGGTATTCGGCACGGCAGTAGATGAAAAGTTTGGTCGCTCCGGTGGCGGCGGCGGCAATGAGCATACCTTCCAAAACCTGATGCGGTACACTTTCCATCAGCGAGCGGTCCATGAATGCACCGGGGTCGCCTTCGTCGGCATTGCAGATAATGATTTTTTCCGGCGAATCTTTTGCGGCCAGAAAACCCCATTTCATACCGGTGGGGAATCCGCCGCCGCCGCGGCCGCGCAAACCGGAGGCCTTGATGGCGTTGACAATAGCTTCGGGCGACATGGCTTGAGCCTTTGCAAGTGCTTCGTAGCCGCCGACAGCTTTATATGCTTCAATACTTACCGGATTGATGCGGCCGGCAAGTTTCAAAACTTTGGGCAGGGTTTTGTTTTTGCGGGCTTCGGGTTCGATGAATCTGCCTTCTTTACTCAAATTAAAGATATTTTCGAGGCATTTTTCATCGGCGGTCAAATTGCCGTAAAATACTGATTCACCATCTTTGGTGATAACTTCAGCCAACGGTTCAGCATAACAGCATCCCACGCAGCCGACTTCAGTAATGGCAAAAGAGCCTGCCATTTCCTGCATTTTTGATAATACAGCTTCGGCTCCGGAAGCTATGCCGCAGCTGGCAGTGCCCAGACGGATCTCTCTGATATTGCTGTTGATAATCATTTGTTCTGATACTCCTTGAGAATACGGATAACCTTTTTGCGGTCAAGTTTGCCGTAAACTGTGCCGTTGACCGCCATGACGGGAGCCAGACTGCAGCATCCGAGACAGGATACTTTTTCAATCGTAAAATTACCTTCGGCATCGGTTTCGCCGGGGCGGATCTTGAGTGCATCGCTCAACCACTCCATGATAAGCGGCGAACCTTTGATATGACATGCCGTACCGTCGCAGACTGCAACGGTGAATCTGCCGGGCTTGACGCGTTTGAACTGGGCGTAAAAACTCAAAACACCTTCGATTTCCACCGGTGCGACCTTGAAGTAATCAGAGGCGATTTTGATCGCTTCGTCAGAAACATACCCTTCGCTGGTCTGGATCGCTTGCAATCCGCGGATCAGATTACCCGGCTCCGGAGCGATAGACGCAAGGCAGGCTTGGATTTTTTCCATAAACAACTCCTGTGTTACTGTGTATAAATTTTATTCAGAATTACAGTAATATAGTGCTGAACTGGAGTTTTGCAATTTGCTTGAGTTGCAAAATCTCTTTTTTATATAAAAATTTGACATTATCGTTATGGCGGATTATCTTAAATTGCTATGTTAAAAGGTAATTTCAGAAAAAACATATTTAATCCGGGAGTTTGCATTTAATGTTTTGTCGAGTTGTATTTTTTCTGCTGCTATTTACAATGTTTTTTTCTGCGTCAGCCGGAGAGCGGGTGCTTACTGTAATAGATACATCCGACGGCTCCATGGGATTGCAGAAGTTTTTCGGACGGGTTTTTGAAAAAAACAATACCCTCCTCCCGCAGGAGTTGGAAATAAATACAGTAACACAGTACTGGGACGAAATAAAAAATATTCCGCCGGAAACTGTGGTGATAAGTGATGGCTTGACCATGCCGGAACTCCCGGCAGTATGGGAAGAAAAAGTGTATGCCTGTCAGCCATTGGTCGTGGCGGTTCATAAAGATAATCCACTTGACGATCTGGATATTGCTGTACTCAAACGGATATTTTCGGGCAGGGCTGGGGATTGGTCACGCATCGGCGGGCGGAACGGCAAAATCAAACTTGCCGGATGCGATCCAAAGTCCGGTATCGGCAGAGCATTCCGCAAGCTGGTAATGCAGCAGAAACTTCAGAAAAATGAAGAAGTTGATATAACTGATGCCATTGCTCCGGATATGATAGTGTATAATTCGCTTGAGGCAGCATCGGCTTTGTTGCAGACTTCGGAGAATATTATCCTGTTCGGCGGAGGCGGATTGTTGAAAAATCCCGGAAATAAATATAAAATACTCAAGATCGGCAATGTTTTTCCCAGCAGAGAAAATATCTTTACTTGCAAATATAAACTTTCCGCATCTCACAGAATTATATACTGTAAAGATGCCCCCCCCGCTTCAGTGAAAACATTGCTGGAGTTTCTGTATAAATCATCGGCACTCACGCCGGATCTGCTTGCGGTAAGGCAGTAATAGGCAGAAGACGGCGGAAAAACAGCCGTTTTTATGAAAATGGTAAACTTTTTCTTTATATTGGTATTTTATTTTGGCTTTTTGATATTACTTTATATATGTTGATATGAAATCAATTTAAACAGATAAAACTCTCAACCACAGGAGATGTGTTATGAAAAAAATCTGTAGAGCAGCCGTTATCACCTACAATGGTCAGGTGGAATGTCGTGAAGTTGACATGCCGGAACTTAAAGACAATGAAGTTCTCGTAAAAGTGCATTGTTCACTCATCAGCCCCGGAACCGAAATGAACGGTCCCCGCAACCTCCGTGCAAATCCCGCCGAAGATAAAGAGTATGCCGCCAGATTCGGTTACTCCAGTGCCGGTGAGATCATTGAAGTCAAAGGCGATGTCAAAGACCTCAAAGTCGGTATGCGTGTAGCCTGTATGGGCGGCGGTGCCAAACATGCTTCTTACAACGCCGTGCCGGTCAATCTGGTCGTGCCGATCCCCGATAATGTAACTTACGAAGAAGCTACTTTTGCTTCGCTTGCCGCCACCAGTTTGCAGGCTGTCCGCCGTACTGAACCCCAGTTGGGTGAATACGGTATTGTTCTCGGACTGGGCATCGTCGGCAACCTTGCCGCCCAGCTCTATCAGATCTCCGGTGCCCGCGTGCTTTGCTGGGAAGCCCTCCGCAGCCGCCGTGCCATTGCCCGCAAGTGCGGTCTGAAAAACTCCATCGACTTCCGCAAGGTCGATTCGGTCGAAGAATCCAAAAAATTCGCCGCTCCCTACGGTGTGGACTTTGCCTTGATGGCTTTCGGCGGCAATGCCGATAAAGCATGGGAAAGCGTTCTCAAATCCATGAAAGTTTCTGCCGACGGTCATCAGATGGGCAGAATCGTTGCAGTCGGCGGCTGTAAATTCACCATCGGCGGCGGTGCCTGGTCTGGCAATGTGGACATCCGTCCTTCTTCGCGTACCGGTTGCGGTTATCATGACTCCGCTTGGGAATACGGCAAGGATTATCCGGATGTCTTTGTGCAGTTTACCAGTCAGCGTAACGCCCGCGAGCTGATCGCATTGATCGCTGAAAAGAAACTCAAGGTCACTCCGCTTATTACCCAGCGGCTCAAGATCGAAGATGTCGGCACCGGTTGCGATATGCTCATTGACCATCCCGAACTGGCCGTCGGCGTAATTCTGGAATATTGAGGTGGCTAAATGGCTTTTAAAATCGGTTTAGTCGGTCTTTGCACCTCGCATCCCGAATCATGGGTGCCGGTCATGCGTGATCTGGCAAAAGAGGGCATTGCTGATATTGAAGTTGTCGCCTGTTGGGATTCCGGCGAAACCCGTCCGGCGGATTTTGCCAAAACTTTTGCCAAAGATTTCAATATACCTTACACCCCGGCAACGCTCGAAGAGATGCTGCCGCTGGTCGATGGCGTGATCGTGCATACGACCAACTGGGATAAACATCTGGAACAGGCCCGCATTTTTGTGGAAGCCGATAAAGCGGTCTATCTGGATAAACCCGTGGCGGGCAATCTTGATGAAATCAACCAGATCCTTGACTGGATCAAGCAAGGCAAACGCGTTACCGGCGGTTCGGTTCTGCGTTACTGCTACGAAGTTGTCGCCTGCCGCAAAGCGGTCGAAGATGCCAACGAAACCATCTATACCGGTTACTCTGTGATCGGTGTGGATGATTACAACTACGGTATCCACGGCTACGCAACGCTGATCGCAGCTATGGGCCCGGAAGTGCTTTCCGTGCAGTACATCGGTTCTTCCAACCAGAAACAGATTCTGATCAAGTTCACCAACGGCAGAGTCGGTATTCTGACTGTCGGCAAGACCAAGTGGCTGCCGTTCAATCTGACGGCAACCACTGCCAGTAAGGTGCATCAGGTCAGTGTGGACAACATGAAACTCTACCGTGCCATGCTCGAAAGCGTAATGCCTTATTTCTCCGGCAAAACAAATGAAGTTCCGCTGGAAGCCATGTCGCTGGTGATGCCGGAACTGACGGCTCTTGCCGCCAAACAGTCATGGCTCAACAACGGTGCGGAGGTATTCATAACCGATATTGATAAAAATATCAGTTACGACGGCACCCAGTTTGCTCTTGAGTATCGTCGTGCCCGCATGGGCTGATAAAGCAGAAGCTGCATAGGCAGATAATAACCCTGTACAGTTTCAAAAACAAAAAAACAGATATTATGAGAGACACAAGAGGTCTCTCATTTTTTATGTCTAAAAACAAAAAGTGGTTTGCCTCTTGATAAAAATGGATTTATGTTAAATCCGAGAACAAACCGAAGTCGTATAGTACGCTTCAA
>SUVS01000009.1 GCA_015061885.1 Lentisphaerota bacterium | reverse complement strand
CCGCAAAACAAAATAAAAAACATTGCTGGAAGACTGCTCAACCCAGGTCGTAACTGATAAAAATATGCCGCTGGATTGCGGATGGTTTGCAAATACGGCAAGTGCTGGAAACATTCAGGCGGCTACCTGTAAGGTAACCGCCTGGATTTTACAGTGCTTGTTCTTTTGCAAGCCGCCGCAAGACGCGGCTGGATTTTTATCAGTTGCGACCGTTATTTCACAGAGTCGGCAACGAAGTCCCAGACTTTGTTGTTGAGGATTTCGCTCTGCAATGCTTCGATGGCCCCGTTCTTTTCCATGATGGAACGCAGTTCAGCGGGCTTTTTGCGATAGTAACGGCTCATCATTTCGATTTCGCGATCGACTTCTGCGGCGGTTACGGTGATGTTTTCAGCCTTGGCTATCTTGCGGAAAACCAGTTCACGACGCAGTTTGGCACTGGCTTCGACTTTGGCGGCGGCACGATTTTCTTCCAGATTCTTCTTGAATTCTTCGGCATCGGCTTCGTTCTTTACAGTTGCCTGGGCTTTACGCTGCAATGCTTCGTCAGTTTCGGCTTCCAACAGACCGGGAGGCAACTCGAATTCGCCGACTGCGGCAGAGATTTTTTCGTAAACAGCAGTGCGGACAGCATCGCGGCGTTTGCCTTCGGCTTCAGCCTGCAAACCGCTCTTGAGCATATCACGGAGCTTGTCGATATTGTCCAAACGCAGTTTGGCGGCCAATTCATCGTCGGAGAGATCCTTGCGACGCTGGACATTGACGACCTTGACGGTGTATTTGACGGTTTTGCCGGCCAGAGCGGCTTCGCGGTAATCTGCCGGATAAACACTGTCAAAGGTGTATTCCTTACCGGCTTCGGCACCGGTCAGAGCAGCTACACAGCCGGGGAGATATTCCGGTTCAGCCAGCCACAGGAAAGTGGCATCGGCTTTGACCTGACGGGTCAAACTGGCAGAAGCATCTTCGGGCAGTTCAAAGTCAGAGGTGTAATCGACCTTGAGCATATCTTCTTTGGCGGCGGGTTCGCTGACTTCTGCAAATTCAGCATACATCTTGCGATACTGTTCAACGCGGTCGTTGAGTTCTTTTTCGTCAACTTCAGCGGCAGGCACATCGACTTCCAGACCTTTGTATTCAAAATCAGCGATCTGGGGAGCCAGGTCGATACGCAGAGTAAACTTGTACTCCTTGCCCAGTTCCAAAGCACTTTCTTCGGGCATACGGCAATAGACGACTTCCAGCTTTTCGCCATCTGAAAGGCGTTCAAAAGCGGCAGCCATAAAACGACGCTTGAGTTCGTCTTTGAGGTCGCCTTCAAAGCGTTTTACGATCATAGCTTCGGGGGCTTTGCCGCGGCGGAAACCGGGCACGGCAACATAGTTGGCAAACGCCTGGGCGGCGATGCTGGTTTCGGACTTCATACGGTCAGCGGCGACGGTAAAGTCGCAATTTCTGCACAGTGCGCCATCTTCACGCACCACCAGTTCCAGAGCCTGTGAAAGAGTCTGCTTGGCCATTTTCTCAATCTCGCTTTCTTCTTATTTGTTAAAACGGTTTTTTTCCATATCTGACACACTGCAAAAGCTCAATGCAGTATGAATTAGTTAATATAGCACAATTCCTGATAATTTTCAAATATATAGAATTTTTTTTCATGCAAAATACGATTTGCCGGAGTAAAATCATTGTTAAATGCTCTTCGCACGAGCCGTAATAAAAAAAATATTTCTATAAAATCATCTCTTTCATCTTCTTTGAGGAATCACGCGGTATTCGTAATAAACTTGTACCGATGAGTATGTTTTTCATAAAACACGCCATCATAACACTCTTTTTATCTTGACAAATTCAGTAATTTTATATAAAAAAAGCACAAAAAACCGTCAAAAATACTTGATTTTTATTTTAAATAAGTTAAATTAAGATTACAATGCATTAAAAAACTTAATATTCATAATATCAACAGGGCAGGTTTTTATGCGGAAAAAATTTGACATCCGGGAATACAGCACCCCCAATGAAAAAATCCAACAATACCTCAAAGAATTTGCGACCGGTAAAAAAGATGCTTTCGATCATATTGCACGATATTATATGCCGCAACTTCAAGCTATTGCGCGGCTCATCTTAAAATCCAGTCATGATGCAGAAGATGTCGTTCAGGAATCTTTGATCAAGGCTTATAAAGCGTTGGATAACTTTCGCGGCGAAGCCAGCATATCAACATGGCTCTGCCGGATCGTCATCAATCAGGCAAACTCTTTTAATAAAAGCAGTTACAAAAGAAAAACCGTATTTCTGGAAGATCGAACCGATCAGGAACGGCTGAATAGTGTTTTATTTGGCACAGAGGAACACTGCAATGATGACCAAGTCAGAAAAAATTTTATCCGCGAAATAAATAATTTGCCACCCAAATACCGTTTAGTGGTAAAACTGCGGATGACAGGATTAAGCTATAATCAAATAGCAGTGTGTTTGAATTGTTCAGTCGGCACGGTAAAATCCCAACTTTCCAGAGCAAAAAACAAACTCCGGGAACGAATCAGACAAATCAAGGATGATTGCTGAAAATATCAGGTTATCCAAGTCTAAACTGTCATAGCGGCAGTAAAATTTGAAACCAATAATCAGTGTACCGGAGGCTGAATAAAGTATTTTTTTGCCCAATCTTCCATGCCCGCGAGTATAATCAGAACGATTTTTTCTTTTGCAATGCTACTTTCCCGAAGTGCAAAAATCAATTTCAGCGAGGTGTTTTTTGATTTGATGATTTGCAATCATACCGGTTTATGATACATTATAACCGTCAGGATTTTATTACTGTATTTAAGGTTTGGTTATGCGTATCATCAGTAAATTCCGGGATTTTTATGATGGTTTGTCCGATCCGGCAGATCCGGCGATCTGGTTGCGGCAGCAGCAGCAAATCACTATTACCCCTAATGATCCGTGGTTCAAAGATTGTCCCGCAGGTTTTGAACCATGGATGGATACGACCCGGATCCCATGCCGGAGACTGGCCCTGATAGAGTTCGGAATGATTATTTTTTGCGGCAATATTTTCCCTTATTGGAAAAAAGATGATTCATACAGTTTTTCGTATGATGAATATATTGCTGCTTATAATCAGACTGTTCCGGCAAATAAATGGAACATCTGGCAGACAGATGCTGTTTATAAATTGTTCAACTCGACTTCGTCGGCAAAATATAAACAGTTCAACATCCAATATAAAACTCCGATACTGCATTTATATTGGGAACTACCTTGCGATGCCGATGTTGCCAACAGTAAAACGCATGGTAAAAAGTTGCTTCTTGATTTTAATCCGGCATTACAGAAACTGCAATTTTATAAATTGTTTGATGCGGTATCGGTCTTTCAGGAGTTGGAACGGTATATTTTTAATGAAATGGCTGAAAATCCGACACCGCCTGATAACATCAGCGATAAAGATAAAGCATGGGCTCACGGTTTTCGTGACAAATATTCATTCAGGAAGGAACCACAGAAAAAATGAAAAAAGAACTTTTTGAAAAAAACTGGCAAAAATGGCGTAAGGGCGAACTGCAAATTCATTTTATTCATACCGGTGTGGCTGAATCAATATTGTTTATTTTCCCCGATGGTACTACCATGCTCAATGATTGCGGCGATTACCCCGCCCTCACCCGCTGGCAATACGCTGTGCCGGTGGTGCCGGGGCCGGAACGGCTGGCGGGGGATTGGATTGCCCGCTATGCTCAGCGGGTTCTGCCGGAAAATGCCGCTATACGTAACGGCAAACCGTTGATCGACTATATGTATTTGAGTCATTTTCACTGCGACCATTGCGGAACACCGCATTGGCAGTGCATAAAAGATGACGGCGACCGGCTCCCCGGCTGTTACCGCAGCGGCTTTGCTCTGGCGGCGGAAGCGTTGGCTTTTGATACCGCCGTTGACCGGGATTGGCCGGGAACCGGCGAGCGGAAGGCTCAAGACCTTGAACACTGCCACGAACACATGCACCGGATTTATGATGCTCTCCGGCAACGCGACGGCCTTAAAAATGAGAAATTCCGCCTCGGGGCTGACGACCAGTTTATTTTGCGGTATGCTCCAGCTGATTTCCCGGATTTCAAGGTGCATAATTTTATTGCCAACGGCAGAATCTTCCGGCAGGATGGCACCATAAAAGATGTTTATGCCGAAGAAGCCAAACATACTGATATTTTCAACGAAAACGGCATGAGTACCGGCTTTATTTTAACTTACGGGGACTTCACATTTTTTACCGGCGGCGATTGGGATGATGCCCCGATTACCGGAACTGACGGCGGAAAAATAAATATTGATGACGCTCTGGCAGAAGAACTTTTCCAAGTGGATGTTGCCAAGATCAACCATCACGGCTTCCGCAATATGAGCGATAAACTTGTTGCGGCTCTGGCTCCACGGGTATGGGTGGCAAATATTTCCAATACCCGCGAAGTTTCGGAAGATGCTCTGGAGCGTATCTGCGACCGGAAAAATTACCCCGGAGCCCGCACCGTTTTCCCCTGTGTTTTTGCCGATTCACGCATAGAGGCGGCACAGGGCAAAGATTATTTGCAATATATTGCTCCGGAAACTTTCGGCAAGGGTTGTCATGTGGTAATAACCGTGCCCGCCGGCGGTAAAGAATACCGCGTAACATGTATAGATGCCGCCGATGAATCCATGACCATAAAAGGTGAATACCAGTTTGCCTGTCAGGAGTAAAATCGAAAGCGGAAAAAATGAAACTCTCCGGGAAACCCAAATCATTGCGTCAGGAGCCTCTGCCGGATTATGCTTATTCGTCAGAATTGACCCGCTACCGGCTGAAACGGGAAAGATGGGGTGCAATAGTTTTGGTGCTTTTATGGATAGCCGGGGCGTTTGGGTACGCGTTTTGCAAGTTTAACTTTATTGTTTTTCTTCTGATTATTATATGCGGAATATTCGGTACGGCGTTTTTGTTTGAACGCTTTCAGTATTGTCCGCTGTGCGGAAGAAAAATCAAATGTCTGGACATCAGAAAAGACGCGAGTTGCGGTATTCGAATTTACCATTGTCCGTCATGTAAAATCAAAGCCCAAAAAGAACATTATTCCGATAATGACTGATTCAAAGAGAAAAAAAGCATTATTAAAACAACTGGCAATTGTAAAGCAAACAGAATCGTGATATATTACAGCTGAACATGTAAATCTGAATGGGGTTTTCATGAAAAAATCAGTAATAATAAGCGGCAATGAAATAGAATATATTAAAGTCAGAAAATCTTTTGCAAGATGCCCAAATTATTATCGACACAGCCAGAGATTATGCATACAAAGCAGTGAATTTTGCTTTAGTCAAGCGTAATTGGCTGCTGGGTAAGCGAATCGCGAAAGAAGAACTTGCGGGCGAAGAACGGGCAGAATATGGTTCAAAAATCATCTGCAATCTAGCAGACAAATTAACAGAGCTATACGGCAAAGGCTTTGACCGCAGCACTTTATACAAGTTTCTCCGTTTCTACAAATACTTTCCGCAAATTGTGGACTCGGCAAGTCCACAATTGGAAAGATTGTCCTGGACTCATTTCCGGATACTGTTGCAAGTCAATGATGAGACTGCCCGACAGTGGTATGCTGCAGAAGCAGCCGCGGAAGCATGGTCAGTAAAAACTTTGCAGCGTAATATATCCTCTCAATATTATTATCGTCTGCTGCAAACCAATACTCCGGATGCTGTCAAGGCAGAAATGGAAACCTTGACAGCAGATTATCAAACAGACAAGCTGGAATTTATAAAAAATCCCGTTGTTGCAGAATTTCTTGGAATGTCGCAAAACTGTGATTATCTTGAAACTCAATTGGAAAGCTGTATTATAAACAACTTGCAAAAATTCCTGATGGAATTGGGAAAAGGCTATGCTTTTGTGGCTCGGCAAAAAAGAATTGTTACAGAAAAGAACACCTATTCAATAGATCTTGTTTTCTACAATTACATTCTGAAATGCTTTGTGTTGATTGATTTAAAAACATCTGCAATTACTCATCAGGATGTGGGGCAAATGGATATGTACATACGGATGTATGATGAAAAAATAAGAGGCGAAGGAGATAATCCGACATTAGGCATCTTGTTGTGTGCTGATACTGATGAAGATATTGCCCGGTATTCCGTTATGCACGGAAGCGAGCAATTGTTTGCCAGCAAATATCTCCTGTATTTGCCGTCAGAAGAAGAACTTCGAGCTGAAATTGAAAATCAGAAGATGATATTCTACTTACAACACAATTCTGACAAATAGTTTAGGGATAAATGCCACAAGTTCATGGCATTTTCAAGACCGTCAAAGCGATAAAAGCGGAGAGCGAAAAATGAACCTGTCTGACAAACAAAAGGCATTTTTGAAGAAACTTTCCGGTTGGCTTTTTCGGTTTGCCGGATGGGTGCTTTTGCTGTATATGCTTTTTCTTGCTCAATCGTTTGTAAATCAAGCTCAAATCACTTTGTATGGTCCTGCCGGTTATGTTACCCGGCATTGTGTATTTTATACACCGGAATCATGGGATTTTAGTTATACCAATCCCGGCGGGATGATGATTCAGTTGGTTAAACTTCTGCTCCTGATTGGCAGCATTGTTTTGGCAACATCTTTGTTGACCGCATGGGGCGTTCACAAAGCAAAGTTGTTCAAGAAAATGAAATTGATCGACAAGTGGCTGATTTCAGGCTTGCTATATGCGATGGTTGCCATCGTCTTTACTGCAACAGACTGCAGTTCAGCCTATGCAGTAAGTGGCAAGTTTTACGCAAAAGTCAGAGAATGTCAGACCATTGCCGACTATGAAAAGCTGTGCGGAAAAGCAGTGTTGCAGAAAACTGTCGATGAAAATGATTCTGAATTTATCAAAGCCATTGCGTGGTTTGAAAATAGCGGTTTCCAACCGGGGCGGGAACTGCATATATTCCAATACCGCAAGCCGGAAGTTTATCTCCTTGTATGGAGCGAAAACGGAAAAATCGTCCACAGCGACTGGTGCCACCAGAGCACGTTAAAAGACAATAAAACATTTTGCCATGGCACAAAATAATGGCAATGCCGGTCAGTATAAAAGCTAAAAGAGTTATTGAGTTGCTCAAAAATATTATTGAACATCGAAAGAGATTTAGGCAAATGGATAAGATGTTTTGTTTTCAGTGTCAGGAGGCTTGCGGCAACAAAGGTTGTTCGGTTCAGGGTATGTGCGGCAAAAAAGCCGAGGTTGCCAACTTGATGGATGAACTTTTACAGCAGCTTAAAATAATGGCGTGCACGGTTGAGCCGAACCGGAAAAACGGTCTTTTGGCAGTTCAGTCGCTTTTTATGACCATCACCAACGCCAATTTTGACGATGAGCGTTTGCGTTCGCAAATCGGAAAAGTCCGCTCGTTTTCCGGCGTTTCTGAAAAAAATATTCCCTGCGGTGTGCTCGCTTCGGAAAATGAAGATATCCGTTCTTTGCGGGAACTCCTTACTTACGGCATCAAGGGCATTGCCGCTTATGCTGACCATGCGGCGGTGCTGGGTTTTGAAGATGACGAAATTTATCAATTTATTTTCAAGGTTCTGAAAATGACTGCCATGGATGTGTCACCGGAAACCTTGCTCAACACCATTCTGGAGTGCGGCGGCATTGCCGTTAAAACCATGGCATTGCTGGATAAAGCCAACACTTCAACTTACGGTACTCCCGGAATATCCAAAGTCCGGCTGGGTGTCGGTTCGCGTCCGGGGGTCCTGGTTTCCGGGCATGACTTGCGGGATCTGAAAGAACTTTTAGAGCAGAGTCTGGATGCCGGAATTGATATTTACACTCACAGCGAAATGCTCCCGGCACACTATTACCCGGAGCTGAAAAAATATCCGCATCTGTACGGCAACTACGGTAATTCATGGCATTTACAGAACCGGGAATTTGCGTCGTTCAACGGCCCGATACTGATGACTACAAACTGTATAACGCCGGTACAGGAGTCTTACCGCGAACGGATCTTCACCACCGGCATGGCAGGTTATCCGGGGGTGAAACACATTGCCGACAGAGTTGACAACCAAGCTAAAGATTTTTCAGAAATCATTGCACTTGCCCGAAAGTGTCCACCGCCCGAACCGCTGGAAGAGGGCGAACTTATCGGCGGTTTTGCCCATGCACAGGTATTGAGCCTTGCCGATAAGATCATCGAAGGTGTAAAGTCCGGAGCGATCAGACGCTTTATCGTAATGGCAGGGTGCGACGGCAGACAATCCGTCCGCAAGTATTTTACTGAAACAGCCAAGCTGCTGCCCGATGATACGATCATATTGACTGCCGGCTGTGCCAAATACCGTTACAATAAATTGCCGCTGGGCGACATCAATGGTATTCCACGCGTGCTTGATGCCGGTCAGTGCAACGATTGCTACAGTCTGGCAGTTATTGCTCTGAAGCTGAAAGAAGCCTTTGCGTTGGCAGATGTAAATGATCTGCCATTGTCATTTGATATAGCCTGGTATGAGCAGAAAGCGGTTGCCGTTTTGCTGGCTCTGCTGCACCTCGGATTCAAAAATCTCCGGCTGGGGCCGACTCTGCCGGCATTTCTTTCGCCCGCAGTTACAGCAATTCTGGCGGAAAAGTTCGGTATAAAAGGCATTACCAATCCGGCAGATGATGTAAATAATATGTTATCAGAGGCAATTTCAAAGGTCATTCAAAACAAAGTCAAAGAGTAGAACCACAGCCCGGAAAAAGTTAGTTTGAGGTGGCAGACTGAAAAGTATCTCTCAAAAATCCGTCAGCCCTGCTGTACTTTACAGGAGCCATTCTGCCAATTTCCGTTTCCTGCCCTGCCGGTGATCCTGCAACTGAAACTGCCCGGCAACGGTTTATTCGCTACCGACAATTTCAGTTTTGTCATTGAATCGCCGGAATTTTGATAAATTCCGAAGCGATAAGACCTTTGTTCAAGTTTACCTTACCAGCTTGCTTACGGCTTTGAATGAGGTATTTTTGGCGGTCTTGAGCAGCATAAAGAGGATCGCTTCGGAGCTTATTACATTGCATCCGGCGTGACGCAGAAATGCCAGAGCTGTTTCCTTATCAGAATTCTTACGCGAATTTACTGCGTCAGAAGCAATAAAAACCTTGTATCCGGCATTGAGTGCATCAAGTGCCGTTTGAGCCACGCACACATGCGACTCTATACCGCAAATTATCAATACCGGGCGTTTTTCTATATCCATAGCTTTGACAAATTCTTCTTCGCCGAAACAGGAAAAACTGGTTTTGGCTATCACCGGGGTATTTTCAGTAAAAAGTTCAGCCAGTTCAGGAACGGTATTGCCGAGTCCCTGCGGATATTGTTCGGTAACAACTACCGGAACAAGCATTTCATTCATGCCTTTTACCAGCATTTGGGTACGGTTGAGTACACTTTCAGGTTCATTCATTGCCGGGAGCAATTTAGCTTGCACATCAACTACCACGCATACAGCATTATCAACAGTCGGATAACAAAACATTTTTTCATTCCTTGTATTTATTTCAAATATTTTCTGATTGGTTATTTTGAAGATTGCGTTCCGTAAAAAGTTTCAGAAAGTTTGAGCGGACTCTCCGGCAGGACTTCACCGGCTAAAAACCTTGTTGTCAAGTCCGCTGCAACATCTGCATTGCCGTTCTCCACCCAATGGATATTCACGCCTTCGCGTTCCAGCTTACGGAACCATATATCCTGCCGCTTAACGAACTTTCTGATACTGTAAAGCAATGTATTACGCATAACAGTGTAATCGCATTTACCTTGCAGATATTCCGATACATGCCGGTATTCCAACCCGTAGCGTTCCAGAGTTTTCCAAGCTACATGTTTTTCGTCATGCAGATATTTGATTTCTTCGATCATGCCCTGCTGCAAACGGCTGTCCAATCTGCTTTCCACGCGTTCATGCACCGTTTTACGCGGGTAATATACTCCGATGACCAGCGAATTTTCCAGCAAGCCAGCTTCAACATTTCTCCTTACCGCACTGCCCGCTGCCAGAGTATTTTCGATTGCCCTCCGCACCCTCAAAGCGTTGTCGCGGTCTTTGAATTGCTCCAGATCCGGCGGAGCAAGTTCATCAAGTTTGCGGTTCAACTCTGCCAATGAAAGTTTATCCAGATTTTCCCGCAAAGCCATATCGGGTTTGGCTCCATCCAGCGAATAACCTTTGAGCAAAGCATCCAGATAAAGCACACTGCCGCCGCACAATACCGGCAATTTGTTGCGTCTTACAATATCTGCCAACGCACTGCGGGCATCACGGACAAAGGCAAAAAGGTCATAAGGTTCACCGGGATCAGCAACATCTATGAGGTGATAAGGCACATCGCCATATTCCGCCAGGTCTTTGCCGGAACCAATATCCATGCCGCGGAAAACCTGCCGGGAATCAACGCTGATGATCTCGCCGTCAAAACGCCGGGCAAGCTCCACTGCCAGAGCGGTTTTGCCTGTTGCAGTCGGGCCGGTTACAATAATTGTTTTCGGAAAAAAATTCATTTTTACTTTACATTTCTTTTTTATGAACTATATTACTATTTTGGAGATTTACAAGAAAAATCAAGTTATTATTACGGTTTTTTTATGATTAAACAAAAAACATTGCATCAAAGCACCAGTTATTCGGGTATAGCACTGCATACCGGAGTGCGTTCGACCCTGCGTTTTCTGCCTTGCGATGCCAACAGCGGGATCACTTTCCGCCGGGTCGATCTGCCGGGCAAACCGGAAGTCCGGGCTTTGGCCAGCAAAGTCGTGGATGTGCGGCGGGGAACCACCATCGGTGAAGGAGCATGTGTAGCTCATACCGTGGAACATATCATGGCATCGCTTCACGCCATGAATATTGATAACGCCATTATCGAAATGGATGGCCCCGAGCCGCCCATCGCTGACGGCAGCAGTCTGCCGTTCTGGAAGGTATTGAAAGAAGCCGGAACCGATGAACAGGATGCCGAAGCGAATGTGTTTATTCCTGCCAGACCGCTTTATGTGGATGCCGGAGTAACCACACTGGTAATGCTGCCGGCAGAAAATCCGGAACTGCGTATAAGCTGTACAACTTCGTTCAAAGGCTGCCCCATTGACCCGCAGTATCTGGATATTGTCATAAACAGTGATACATTCGACAGCGATATTTGCGGTGCCAGAACCTTTGTCAACTATTCCGACCTCGGTCAACTGCTGGCCATGGGTCTGTGCAAAGGCGGCAGTCTGGATAATGCCGAAATAATCCACGACGGAGCGATCATCTGCAAAGACGGATTGCGTTACGAAAACGAGATCGTCCGTCATAAGATACTTGACCTGACAGGCGATCTGTTCCTCTGCGGCAGACGCGTTACCGGTCATGTGATTGCAGTCAAACCCGGCCATCACCGCAATGTGGAGCTGGCTGGTTTGATAATGCAGGAAATTGCCAAACAATAATTTTTAAATACAGACAGAAAAGAGGTAATCTTATGTTGGAAGCCGGAAAAATTCTCGACTTGAGTGCAATCAAAGCTATTCTCCCCCATCGCAATCCCAATCTGATGCTTGACCGTGTGCAGGTGATCGACGGAAATCACCTGATCGGTTTGAAAAACTTGAGCATCAACGAGCCCTTCTTTCAGGGCCATTTTCCCGGTCATCCCATCATGCCGGGTGTGTTGCAGATCGAAGCCATGAAACAGTTGGGCGAAATCGCCGTCCGCAGCGAACTTGACCCCAGCGGCAATAATGATGTATATCTCTGGAAACTTGCCAAAGCCAAGTTCCGCAACCCCAATCTTCCCGGCGACCGGGCCAAAGTTGAAATTACGGTAGCCTCCATTGAAGATGGTGCCGCACTTATCAACGGAACTGTTTCCAACTCCGGCGGCATCACCTGCGAAGCACAGTTTACGCTGAAAATGCGTGAAAAATCCGCCCCGGCAACCATGCCGGAGCTTTTCACCGACAACGATCGTGCCGCCGGTTATGCCAAAGAAATCGGCGAAGTGATCTCGGTCATGCCCCACAGATTCCCCTTCCTGCTCATTGACGGCATCCGCGAAATGAACGACGACCGTGCAGTTGCGATCAAGAACCTTACCGGCGGCGAAGCCATGTTTATGCACGCGGCCGAAGATTACGCAGTCATGAACGAAACCGTTTTGTGCGAAATTCTTGCCCAGGCCGGTTGTGCATGTGTGCTTGCCCGTCCGGAAAACGCCGGTAAACTTGGATTGTTTGCGGCCCTTATGGACGCTGAATCCTTTGCTCCGGTCTATCCCGGCGACCAGCTGGTGGTCGATGTAACTCTGCCCCCTGCCCGCAAGACTTTCGGCAAGGGTTCCGGTACTATTTCCGTTGATGGCAAAGTCGTATTCAAATCGTCACTGATGTTTGCCATTGTCGATCCGTCGTAATAATCCGGGATTTGATATTATGGAAGCCGAACTGAAAAAACGCAAAAGCAACGCTTTTGTAGAAATTCTTGACACCACTTTGCGTGATGGCGAACAGACTCCGGGGGTGGCATTCACCCCCGAAGAAAAGCTCCAGATCGCCAAAGCCCTCATATTGCGTGCCAAGGTTGACCGTTTGGAAATCGGTTCGGCACGGGTATCAGAAGGCGAACGCATCGGGGTAAGCAATATCCTTTCGTGGGCAGAAAAGCACGGAGTCCTTGACCGTATGGAGATTCTGGGATTTGTTGACGGCGGAAAATCCGCCAAATGGATCCACGATGCCGGCGGCAAAGTAATAAATCTGCTGGCCAAAGGTTCAGAAAAACATTGCCGTATCCAGTTGCGGAGCACGCCGGAAAATCATTATGCCAAGACCGCTAAAGAAGTTGAGTTTGCCCACAGTCTGGGGTTAACGGTCAATGTCTATCTGGAAGACTGGTCAAACGGCACCAAAGATGATTTCGGTTATGTATATAACTTTATAAAGGTATTGGAAAAACTGCCGGTTGCACGCATTATGCTGCCGGATACGCTCGGCGTGCTGGCTCCGGACGCAACTGCCCGCTATCTGGAGTGGATATTTGCGGCGTTTCCGGATTTGAAGGTGGATTTCCACGGACACAACGATTACGGCATGGTTACTGCCAACAGTCTGGCGGCAGTCAAAGCGGGTGTTTCGGGTATTCATACGACCGTAAACGGTCTGGGCGAACGCACCGGCAATCAACCGCTGCCGGAATTGACGGCAGCGATCCACGATATGACCGACCGCAAGATCAGAGTGGCAGAAAAACAGCTCTTTTATGTCAGCAGCATGGTGCAGACTCTTTCGGGCAAACGCAGTTCGTGGAATACGCCGGTAATCGGTTCGGATGTATTCACGCAGACTTGCGGTGTCCATGCCGATGGCGACAAAAAAGGCGATTTGTACGCCAATAAGCTCCTGCCGGAACGGTTCAGCCGCAACCGGGTCTATGCACTGGGGAAACTCTCCGGTAAAGCCTCGCTGGAAAAAAATCTCGAAGAAGTCGGCATAGAACTGGATGACGAACAGCGTAAGCGGGTGTTGGCGGAAATCGTCCGCCTGGGCGACAAGAAAAAGCAGGTAACAGCCGCCGATTTGCCGTTTGTTATCGGCAATATATTGAACCAGCCGATTTCCGGCAAAGTGGAAATCATTGATTATCAGATCGAAACCCGTTGCGGGGTAACGCCTCACGCCACAGTGGTTGTAAAATACGAAAACGAACTGATCCACGGTTCAGCCAACGGTGACGGCGGTTACGACGCATTTGTAAAGGCATTGCGTAAAGCATTGAAAGGTATCGGAAGAACTTTCCCGAAATTGAGCGATTACGAAGTGCGTATTCCTCCCGGGGGCAAAACCGATGCACTGGTCGAAACGCGTATCACCTGGGAAGGCAGCGACCGCCCGCTGATAACCATCGGCGTGGATAGCGACCAGCTGGTGGCGGCAGTTCAGGCAACTGAAAAAATGCTCAATTTAGTGTTGGTCTGACGCAACAATAATTTATAACCCGTACCATTGAATAAAGGTGCGGTTTATTTTTCAATTTGTGAAATGAAAAATGGATCATATAATGAATAACGCACAAAAACTTTCGGCAGTCAAAGCGGTTTTTCTGGATATGGACGGCACGATTTACCACGGCAGTAAACTTTACCCCACTACCTTGCCGTTTCTGGAATTTCTGAAAGCACACAACATAAAATGGAATTACTGTACCAATAATTCCAGCCGCAGTAAAACGGATTATGTCAAACACCTTGCCAAGTTCGGCTTGCAGGCTTCGGAAAGTGAATTTTATACCTCCATTGACTTTCTTGCCGATGTATTGAAAAAGGATTATCCGGCAGTAAAAAAACTCTTTGTGCTGGGCGTACCCTCCATGCAGCAGGAACTGGCGGAAGACGGGTTTGAAATAGTTGACGAAAATCCCGATGCCGCGATCATCAGTTTTGATAAAACCCTGACCTACGACCGGCTCTGCAAAGCAGCATGGTTTGTCCAGAGTGGCATACCTTCCTTTTCCAGCCACCCGGATGTCTTCTGCCCGACCGATCAGCCGACGGTATTGGTCGATTCCGGAGCGATTTCGCGTTGTGTGGAACTGGCTTCGGGCAAAGAACTCATTCAGTTGGGAAAACCCCACGGCGGATTTTTGACCAACGCCGCGGCACGGTTGGGGCTTAGACCGGAAGAAACCTTGATGATCGGCGACCGGCTCGCCACTGATATTGCCAGCGGCGTAAATGCCGGAACCCTCACCTGCCGCATAACCGGCGAAGGTGCCGACCTTGCCAGTTACGCCGATGTTACGCCCGATTACACTTGCGATAATCTGGGTGAATTGCAAGCCATTTGGGAAAAAGTTTTTGCATAAGAGGTAAATTGTATGCGTTATATAACTCTGCCGGAAAATATCGAAACCAAAGTCTTTGTGCTTGACAGTGGAGCATTGGATGAAACGCCAACGGTTCTGCAAAAATACTTTCCTGCCCGTAAAATACAGATCATTGCCGACGGCAACACCTGGCAGGCCGCCGGAGCAAAAGTGCAGATGCTGTGCAGAAACGCCGGGTTGGAAGAGTATGCACCGATAATCCTGCCGGCAGAACCCAAACCGCACCCGGATTATGCTTTATCAGAAGAATTGGCAGAAAAATTTGCCACCGACTGTGTGCCGCTTGCCGTCGGCTCCGGAGTGATAAACGATCTGGTCAAGTGTGCTTCCCACATAAAAAATCTGCGGTACTGCTGTATTGCCACTGCCCCCAGTGTGGATGGTTACACTTCAAGCGGTGGAGCTATGGCGGTTGCGGCACAGAAAAAGACTGTCCCCTGCCCCGCACCTTACGCCCTGATCGCTGATAATGATGTATTGAAAACTGCCCCGCAGGAGATGATGGCTGCCGGGTACGCTGATTTGATGAGCAAAGTTACCGGCGGAGCCGACTGGATGATTGCTGACACCCTCGGTATTGAAAAGATCGTCCCCTCCATCTGGAGTCTGGTTCAGGACGATTTACGCGATAATCTTGCCGACCACAATGATCTTGAAAAACTCTTTCTGGGTCTTGCCGCCACCGGCTACGCTATGCAAATGTACCACGATTCGCGTCCGGCATCGGGTGCAGAACATTTGTGCAGTCATGTCTGGGAAATGGAAAAACTTGCCCTCAACGGCGAAGAGATCTCCCACGGATTCAAAGTCGGTATCGGTGTATTGGCAATCAGCCAACTGCATGAATTTGTAATAAATACCCCCGCAGAAACCGCAAGAAAACTGGCAAAAGCCCCCTTGAGCAAAGCCGAACGCATCGCCGAAATCGCCGAACTCCTGAAAAAAGATTGCTACGGCAGCACCATAGCCGGTCTGGCATTGAACAAAACGCCATTCGGAGAAGATATGACTGTCCGCCGGGAGTTGATATTTAACAGTTGGGAAACTTTACAGCAGAAACTCCAACAGCAGTTATTGCCATCGGCAACATTGCGAAACATGCTCAAAAAAGCCCACGCCCCTACCCGCTTTGAAGAAATCGGCCTTACCTCCGAACAATATTATCACGGCATAAAGACCGCCCAGCTGATCCGCAACCGCTACACGGTACTGGATATGCTCTACGAAACCGGCTTGTTAGAAGAAGCAATAAAAACACTTGTGTAAAGAAAGCAGTTGTTGTAAAACTGTTTTGTGGGGAAAAAACCTTTTTGAAAAAAGGTTCTTTTCCCCACACCCATTTTCCCAAAAACTTTCGCCGGAATTGCTTTTATTACAGGTAATAAAAGCAATTCCAATCTTTTTACTTGTTTTAAGCAATATTTATGCTATATTGTCAATAAACATGTTTTTCGAAAAATAGGGGATCTTGAAAAGCATTTATAAAACACTCTCCAAACAGACAATACATTCTGCCAATCTTTATCAAATTTTTACCTATGTAAAGAATAAGACTTTGCAGGATGGTTTTACCGACCATGAGGTATCCGGCTTACTGCTGTACGCCAGAACTGCCGATGAAATTCAGCCGGATGCAGATTTTTCCATGAGCGGCAACAAGATTTCAGTAAAAACTCTTGATTTGAATAAACCGTTTGAGGAAATCAAAAAACAATTGGGCTACATAGCCCGGAAGATAAAAGAATGAGTTACTGATAAACCTTTCTCAAAACTTAAAGGGCATTTATCTTTTTGCTGTGCAAAAAGATAAATGCCGGGAAAAGGTTTGGAAAAAAGGGGTGGAGTTTGAGGAGGGGAAAAAGGACCTTTCCTCAAAAGGTCTTTTTCCCCTCCTCAAGTCCCTATCCCCTTATTTTTCCACGACTTTTTCGGCAATCTTCAATCCGTCGATAGCGGCGGAAACTATTCCACCCGCGTAACCGGCACCTTCGCCGGCGATGTAGAGATTTTTGCAAGAACTTTCCAAAGTATCCGTATTGCGGGTGAATCTTACCGGACTGGATACACAACTTTCGATCCCCACACAGTTGCCGTCGGCAAACCCACGCATGAGTTTATCAAAGTGTTTGAAAGCCAAAGTGTATCTCTCCACAGCAAATTGAGGAAGAATTTCGTGCAAAGGAGCTGCTTTCAACCCCAAACGGGCAGATGTATCTTTATTTTTAAGCACCGCTTCGTGCCGCATAAAACCTTTGATGCTTTGAGCCGGGAAAGTGTAATCGCTCCCGCCGCAGGCAAAACAACGCTTTTCCAATCCGCTCAAAAAGTCGTATGCTTCTGCCGGTGTTGAAAAATCACTGCCGTTCAAAGTGGTTATCACCGCTGAATTGGCAAATCTGCCGTCGCGGGCACGCAAACTCATGCCGTTACTGCACAACTGCCCCGCCCAGCCGGTGGCTGGAACGATTTCTCCGCCGGGGCACATACAGAAAGTGGTAACACCTTCGCCGGCGATTTTTTGCGGCGATTTGCTTATCATATTATATTCGGCGGCAGGCAACGCCACCGGACGGGGCGAAAAACGGTATTGCCGAAAATCGACAAACTCCTGCAAATGCTCAACCCGGAATCCCAACTGAAAGCCCTTCAACTCCCAATCCAGATACTTTGTCAGCATCAGCGAGAGATCACGCCCGCCCAGACCGTGAGCAAAAATCACTTTAGGTGCATAAAGTTTTTCGCCATTGGCAAGCACCACACCTTTGCAGACATTATTTTCCACAATTATATCATTCACGGCAGAACCGTAGCGGAAGATCCCGCCTTCAGCCTCGATCATTTTTTGCAGATTTTTTACAATATTCCGCAAAAGATCACTCCCCAAATGGGGGCGTTTCAAATACGCGGTATCCGCCGGGGCACCCGCTTCGATCAAAGCATTAAGCACCAGGTCAGCCCGGGGATCATGCACTCGGGTATAGAGTTTGCCATCCGAAAAAGTCCCGGCACCACCGGCTCCGAACAGCAGATTGCTTTCGCTGTTGAGTACGCGGTTGGCAAAAAACTCTTCGCAGTCATCATAGCGTTTATCTATATCAAAACCGCGGTCAAGCACTATGGGAGCTGTTTTTGCCCGAGCCAGAAACCATGCCGCCAACAGTCCGGCGGGGCCGGTACCGACTACGACTGGATTGCGTAAAAAACAACTGCAATCTTTTATTTCAGGGTAAGATGCAAGCGTAGAGTGTAAAAATTCTTCTTCGCTCAAAACCGCCCCTTTGCAGGAAACATTTCCGGCAAAAGCGTCGGCTATTTCCACATCAAGGGTATAAATAAGTTCGGGCGTACCGCGTCTGGCATCAATACTTTTGGCACGGATGCGGTAATTACCGCCCACGCCGTTAAGCGGAACATGCAGTGCTTCGGCAAGCACTCCGTGCAAATTTTCATCGACATACTCCGAATTAAAAGGTATTTTCAGAGCATCAACGCGGAAGTTTTCCAATCTTAAATACATATTATCAAGCCTGATTGCGGACAACGCGGTCAATACCGTAGGCAATAAATGCCGCCGTCGGTGCCAATCCGGCAATCACCGGACTGACATATCCCTGTTTGCCCAGCACCAGAAAGATTTCGGCAACCACGATATACGCTACAATGATCCCCACTGCCGTTACGATTGAAGACAATATACCGGAACGCTCGCTCTTGGTCGCCAGCGGGATTCCCAGAAAACATGCCAGAAAACACGACCACGGAAACGCCAACCGGTAGAAAAACACCGTCCAGTAAACATTGCGGCTCCGTTGCGACATTTCTTTAGTACGCACCACCAGATCAAAAATCACCCAGCTCGGCAGATCTTCAACCGGCTTGACTGAATACTGTATATCCACCGGAGTTTCCATAGCTTCTTTGGGGGACAACCGGAAACTTTTCATCTGCACTGCCGGTTTGGCAAACAACCCGTCGGAGCTGTATTCGGTAATCGAAAGATTTTCAAACACCCAACCAAGCCCATCTCTGTAAATCGCATTTTTAGCAGTCAAATCTTTTTCCAGCGAACCGTCATTGCGGTAAAATTTCACCGATACATCGTACTGTTTACCGTCCTTTCCGGCAACTCCCAACGCTCCGTCGGATTCTTCCGGCAGCTGAAAAAGCCAGGTGCGGCGTTTATCCGGACTGCGATAGGTAAGTTTCTGCTCCTCGATCGTCATTTTTTTGATATTGCCGGAACCGACAGCGTAAAGATTGCCCGCCCGCCGTTCAGTATAAGGCACCAACCCTTCGTTGAACCATATATTGACCATGCTTGTAAGAAAACCGACCACCAGGATCGGCGTTCCGCAACGGAAAAGCGATACGCCTGAAGCCCGCATGGCAGTTACTTCCATATTTTTCCCGAAAGTCGCCATCGTCCACATACACCCGAGCAAGGTTGCTATGGGCAGTACAAACCGTATGTTGCCGGGCATTTTCAAAAGAAAATACGGCACATAGATCCGCCACGATGCATCATTATCCATAAAATCCGACAGATCGTCAAGCACATCGCTCAACAGAAAGAGTATGCTGGAAACCAACAGCAATATGGAAAATTTGACCATAAATTCCCGGAAAATATATCCATCCAGCGTGGGCATAAAAATCCATCTGCGTTTCTGATTGTCTTTAATTGTCGTTTTTTCAGCCATAAACAGTGCCGTTTCCTTGATAAAGCCCGCATTTGAGTAACTATAGATACATTCCACCTTAAGTGTCAGATTGGATACTATAACCCAAAGAGAGGTTAATTTCCACTATTTTATACGCTTTTTTGATAAAAAAATTACTGTGCGGTGTTGCACAGCGGCAGTTTTGGCGATATATTAAAGGAAATTTCTAATTTCAATAGTGGAAGTGTGTGTTTTATGACTACCGAAGATTTATTGCTGAAAGCTGCCGAAGATTGCAGTCTTGCCAACCTTAATGCCCTGCTTAAAGATTTGACCGCGATCAATGGCGGAGATTTGAATAGTTTTGCCGCTTCATTGCAGATTTTCTGGGAAAATTTCCCGGAAGAACCGGATTTTGAACAGGCTAAATTCTGTCTGGAAGTTGCCAAACTGCGTGTTCCGGATTCGCCGGTGTTCCGTCAGGTACTCAATGCGGCAGTCAAAGCCATTCTGCCGCCCTACCTTGCCAAGCTCGGCGTGCTGCGGGCTTTGGGGCTGCGGGATAATTCAGTACACCCCAACGAAATCGTCCGCCGCATAGAACGGCTCATGGCAATCAAATCCGGCATCATGGCGTTTATTGCCGAATCCGGCAAGTGGGGCATGGTGACTAATGTGGATGCACTCAATGCCACCGTGGCGATCAATCTCAAAGACGGCGGAGCTTTAGCAGTCGGGCTGGATAAAATGCTCACCCGCGGATATTTCTTCAAAAACTCCGTGGCGACCAATAAACTTACCATGCCGGTAAAACTACTGACACTTTCCGGAGCTGATTTCCGGAATATCGTTACTGCCGAAAGCGTGGTACACATCAGCGAAGGAGCTATCCGGGCAATGGCTGAACGCATCCTTACTCCGCAGGTAATGAATATGGAGGCGTTTGAAAAGTGGTACATCAGCAATGCCACGCAGACCGCCGCCGCCCCCGCCAAACGCTGTGCCGCCACGGCAAGAAGTTTAAAAGAAATGGATCTGCTGCTCGATGAAGAACTCAAAGCCAATGCCAGCGAAATCGACGATGCCATGACCTCCGCTTTTGCCGGATTCTTTGAAAAACTCAAAAACGAAGTAGCTGTGCGTGAAGCCAAACTGCTTTGCACCGTCATTGCAAAAATCACCGACCGGGCTCAAGTTGCGGCGTGGGAAACAGTTTTTGCCCCGCTCAAAGGTAAAGCACCGTTCTGGCCGCTCGATCCGGCAACAGCCAAATTGGAAAATCTGGAAGTCTGGGGTACGCTTGCCGTTAAATTCTCCGGTAAACTTGCCAAGGCGACCATGGCGGTATTTGATGATGAATATCTGACCTATCTGGCAGTCCGTCTGCCGCTGAAAAGCATAAATGTCTGTGCCGAACAGCTGGATGCTGAACTCATCGACCTGGTGTTTGCCAATCCGCCGCTGACCACGGCTGACCTGTTGCTCTGGGCGTGGAAAAACCGCAAAAAGCACCCGGCACTGGAAGAACTCATCAAGTTGGAAAATGTGGTAGTTGCACTCAATTACAGCCGTCTGCCCAAAGAATGGGGAGCCGCCCAGCGTGAATTGCACACCTTGTTGCTGGATAAAGAAGATTTCCAGAAATACATTGTGCAGACCGCCGGAGATGATATACCCGCATTGGTGGCGGCTCTCGCCGGAGCATCGACCTTTACGACCGGAGAACGCCAGAGCCTGCTGGTCAAACTCTCCCGTTACAGCGATGCCATCCGCGAACATCTGGAAGCCGGTGCCGGCAGTAAACTGCTCAATGCCGGTGGAGCCGGTCAGGAAGCAGCTCCGGCAGTGGAAGAAGCTATTTACACATCTCTTGCCTCGCACCGCAGACTGGTGCAGGAATTGCATGATATTATCAATATCCATCAGCCGGAAAACCGCGAAGCTCTTAAAACAGCCCGTGCCCACGGGGACTTCCGCGAAAATGCTGAATTCGATGCCGCCAAAGAACGGCGTAACTTCCTCACCCGCCGCCGCAATGAGCTGGAACGGGACCTGGCAAGAGTCAATGCGTTGGATTTTTCGACCATCACTCCCAGTTCGTATGTGGATTTGGGCGTGACTGTTACGCTGGAAATCGCCGGTGCGGCTGATGAAGTATATTACTTCCTTGGTGCATGGGACGGCAACCCCGATAAGAATTATCTTTCTTACAAAACCAAACTCGGTGAAGTGTTGCGTATGCGTCAGACCGGCGACGAAGTAACTCTGCCCGACGGCCGCAACGCCAAGATCAAAGCCATTGCCGCCCTGCCCGCCGAAGTGCTGGCAGATATGGCATAATCGCACACAGTTAAAAGGTAAGTAACCCGCCTTCGTTAAACTGCGGCGTGGCACGCGGTAATGAACGGAAGGCGGGCAAAGCCCGCCCTGATCGGTTGACACACTTGACCGGCAGGCAACACCAGCGTAATGTCAGCCAACAACCAACCCGTTATATTCCGTTATTCTATCATACTACCGCCCGCGTATGCGGCGTTTTAAAAGTTATTGCGGCACAGACTTGACCGCTTGACTGTTGCTTGCGGTATAGACGCTGTGCCACTGTGGGGAGATTGCATTCTCCCCACACCCCTTTGCTCATTGCCCGGCAATACCCGGTGCGAGTTACCTGGCGACTTTTAATTAGAGCGGGGGCTGCCGCCCCTTAAGCAACTTTGCATCCAGCAAAGTTGTCCTCAAACGCCGGAAGGTTTCGCTCATCTCCGTTCGGTTTCGCGGCGAAGCCGCTCGTGCACCGGATAACAAGTCCGGTGCATACCCATCACATCCGTTCGCGTGCCCTGTCGGCAAGCAACAGTTATACTACCGACCCCACACGGGGCAACGGTTATGCCTTTGACTGCTATTGAATTTCGATTGCAGCTACACCGGCAGTTGGCATGGTGTAAATATTGCTTTCCAGCTCAAATTCGCGTGGGGCAAAAATCTCCGGATTGCCTTCATCCACTTCGCTATCCAGATCAGAAGCGATTTCCCAAACTTTTATTTTTTGATTTTCCCCGGCGGGCAGTTCCATTTTACAGACATTCTGACTGTCGAGATTCACAAGATGCAAAAAGAGTTTGTCGCCGCTGCAACTGGCAGAAACATCTATATTATCAGGAGCAGTTGCCTCCACTGCATATTCGCCCATGTGCGAACTGAACAACCCCATGATCGAACCGACCGGCTGGAAATAAGGCATTTTTTCCGCCAGCCAGCAGGAATTGGGCAGAATAACAGCATTGTTCTGCCAGCAGTTGCCCATAAAGTCTGCCAATGTAGCGATTTCCACCAAGTCGCCGTTGCGTTCCAATATATTGCAGCATTTGGCGTAAGCTAAACCCATGCACCAGGAGGAAAACAGTCTGCCGCAATGTCTGCCAGCCATCGCAAAATGGCCTTCGGTTATAGCGATTTTCTGCGGAAAGCCTTTCAGCGACCGCCGCATATAGTCGATGCGGTCTTCAAAATCTTTTACGCCGTCAAGCAGCAGGGAATATGTAAGGTCAAAATCTTTACGGTAATTGTTGTATTCCAGATGTTTATATTTTTCGCCCACGCCAAAGTGATTGTGAAATGCCACCAATTCGGCTGAATCGCCGACCGCTTCGCAAACGCTTTGAGTCCAATAATTGAGTTCGCCGTTATTATAACGCTCCTGCCACTCTTCATTAGGCCCATCGCCCCAAACCGTCAACCGTACCGAAGGATCAGCCTCCCGCATGGCTTTGACAAATTCCACGGCTTTCCGTGCATTTTCGCGGTGATTGAAATTATGAAAAAGCTCCGGCAGATAACCGGTTTCATTACCGATCTGCCAGTATTTGATATTGAACGGTTCTGCATAGCCGTGGCTTTTACGCAGTTGGTTATCAGGGTCATTGCAATATCTTATCCAGTCGGCGGCTTCGGAAGCTGTACCTTTGCGATCCATGCCCGGAGCCGGATATGCCCAGAAATCGGAACCTTCGGATTCAAAGTTCACAGTCATAAGCAGTTCAGTGCCGAGTATCTTTGCCAATTCATACAGTTCGCAGGTACCGACCTGATTGGAAAAAAGCCCGTCCCAGCAGAGATTGTGGATCGGCACACGCTTTTCCCGCGGCCCAACCGCTTCGTACCAATGATAATGACTGGCAAAACAACCGCCCCAGCGGATCATCGGCGGAGCAAGTTTCTTGAGTATATCTACTGTTTTAGGCTGCCAGCGGTTGCGTAAATAATCCCACGCCGCATCTATGGAACTGTCGGCATTGCTCAACGGCTCTGCAAACTGCATATACAAATAACGCGATAATTTATGCTTGAGAGTATCAGAAACTGTTATCTTGCTGCTCATAAATCATATCTCCATTGGTTTTACAAAGTAACGCCGCTTTTAAATATGGCTATTTCTCTGAAATCATTTCTTTCGTTAGCTGTAACTTCTTCGCCGGAAGCTGCTTTCATTATATAGTCAACAAAACGCTCTGTATCGGGGTATTTCATGGCATCATAATCTATCCAGTTGGATTTATTTTCTGCCAGAGTCGTGTTGGTCGCCACCTTCACAGTGGGTATCACCGAACCGAAAGGCGTACCTCTGCCGGTGGTGAAAAGCATCAAATGGCACCCCGCCGCCGCCAGAGCCGTTGCTGCAATGGGGTCGTTGCCGGGGCCGGAAAGCAGATTCAATCCTTTAGTTTCCAGCCTTTCGCCGTAAGCTAAAACATCCATCACCGGCGAAGAACCGCCCTTCTGCACACAGCCAAGAGATTTATCCTCCAGAGTTGTGATGCCGCCGGCCTTGTTGCCGGGAGAGGGATTTTCGTAAATGACCTGACCGTGTTTTTCGTAATAACTCTTAAAATCATTGACCATTTTCACGGCTTTATCAAAAATATTTTTATTTATACAGCGGTTGAAAAGCAATGTTTCAGCACCGAACATTTCCGGTACTTCCGTTAAAACCGTCGTTCCGCCCTGACGGACGAGCCAGTCAGAAAATCGGCCGCACAACGGATTGGCGGTCAAGCCGGAAAAACCATCGGAGCCGCCGCATTTCAAGCCGACTTTCAGTTCGCTTGCCGGTATATCGGAACGCTCTTTCACGCAATTATTCTGCAATTTTTCAATAAGTTTTTTCCCTTCAAGAAATTCATCACCGGCATCTTGAGCCAGCAGAAACTCTATATTGAGTTTGCTGTAATCGCCCAGGCGTTTTTTGAAACTTTCGAGCGTATTGTTTTCGCACCCCAATGCCACGATCAATACTCCCCCGGCGTTGGGATTGTGAGCCAGAGCCGCCAATACATTGGCAGTAGTTTCGTGATCTTCGCCCAGCTGGGAACAGCCGTAGGGGTGTTCCAACGCCACGCCGCCGGCAAACGCCGCCAGTTTTACCGCCAGTTTATTGACACATGCCACGGTGGGGATCACCCATATATCATTGCGGATGCCGACTTGTCCGTCCGCTCGGCGGAAGCCTTTGAAAGTACGCGTACAGGCTATTTCCGGAACCGTAAAATCCGGCGTATAAGTATATTCAAGAATCCCGTCAAGACCGGTCTTGCAGTTGTGCGTATGCACATGTTCGCCGCAGTCAATATTGCTTACTGCCGAACCGATGGGCATACCGTATTTGATGATTTTTCCGCCGCAAGGTATGCTGCAGCGGGCATATTTATGCCCGTCATTGCGGATTTCCACATTGTCTTTTTCGTGGATTATCATAACGCGGCCTCCCGGACAGTTTCTGCCATGCCGGCTATTTCGTGCAGTTCCATACCCCAGAGCTCTTTATCGGCAAGAAAATCATTTACCGTATAATCTCCGGCAAAGCGGGCGGCAACTTCGGCAGTATCGCCGGAGGCATTATTTTCTTTATAGCGTTTGTAAAGTTCGCCCAGCGAGCGGGATAAATAATACGGCAGTTTTCCGCTGTCCAGTATCACCGGCAGAATACGCACTTTCCACTTGGCAACGCTGTTCAAGGCGATCGCTTCAAGTTTATGATGGGCAAAAGGATTGGCAAACCGCCGCAGAACACTTTCGGCAAATGCCCGTTTTTCAGCGTCCGGCAAAGCGATCGTCGGCAGGATTTCATCAAAAAGCGTGCTTTCGATGCGTTGACGGAATTTTTCATCAGTTAAAAGTTCCTGCACTTCGGTGAACCCCGCCAGCAATCCCCCTGAAACCATACAGGTGTGCGATGCGTTCAAAGCCCGGACTTTCCGCGTCCGGTATGGTGCAAGATCATCAGTCAACAGTGCCACATCATCCGGCAGCGGCAACCGCTCCAGCAGTTCAGAATCGGCTTTAACTGCCAGAAAAGCAAACGGTTCGACTGCCACCATCAACTGATCGGCGGCATCAAATCGGGCATAATCAGCCGGAAAACCCGAAACGATCCGGTCAACGAGTGTATCATAAAAGCGGCAGGAATTTTTCACATACTCTGCCGCCGGATCATTACCAAGATAACGCAAAACATATTCTTTGAGCGTCTGGCCGTTGTTTTCAATAAGCTCGCAAGGCAGAATATCAACTCCGGGCAGATTGGCTTCAAAGCGTTTTTTCAACAGCCGTGCCAGTTTGCCGGGGAAGGTATCAAAATTACCTTCTTCATAAGTGATCCCCGCTTCGGTGGTGTTGCTGAAAATAAAGTGCAAATCCTCATCGCAGGCAACAGCTTCGACTTCCGCCCACTCTTCCGAGCTGGAGAAAACCTTTTTCAGCACCGTTATTTTTTCGACACTTTCAATTGTTTCACCATTTTCGGCAATACCGCGAACCAGCAGATTGTATTGGCAATTCTGATCGGAAAACCTTTGCGGAACCGCTCCTGATCGGGGTTTTACAGCATAAACTTCGCCATTGAAATTGCTTTCTTTATTCATCCGCTGGATCAGCGGTTCAACAAATCCACGCAGAAAGACGCCTTCGCCAAACTGCAATATCTTATTTTTTTTCATAACAAACTAATCTCATCCTCAACAAAAAAAACCTTGCTGCAAACCATGTTTTACAGCAAGGTGGAAACATCTTGAAAATCCGGATTATTTTGCACCATACTGTTCATAGTAGGCATTGATTGCCGCCATCAGGGTATCGTCAATGATAACCTTGCCTTTGTACGGGCGGTTGTAAAGGTGTTCAATGACTTCTTTCATCGTAACGATGGCACAGGTTTTGAAACCGTATTTTTCGGAAATTTCACACAAAGCACTCTTTTCGCCCTGCCCGCGTTCCATGCGGTCAACACTTACGACCAAGCCCAGCACATCGACCTTGCCTTGAGCCTGCAATATAGGCAGAGTTTCGCCAATGGAAGTACCGGCAGTGGTAACATCTTCAATAATAACTACTTTATCGCCGTCAGCGATCGGAGAACCCAGCAGAATGCCTTTATCGCCGTGATCTTTGACTTCCTTGCGGTTGGAACAGTAACGGATGTCGGCATCGTATTTTTCGGAAAGAGCGATACTGGCTGTTACCGACAGCGGAATACCTTTGTACGCCGGCCCGAAAAGCACATCAAACTCCAACCCGAACGTTTCTTTGATCGCCTGGGCATAATATTCGCCAAGTTTACGCAACTGGGCTCCGGTGCGGTAAAAACCGGTATTGACAAAAAACGGAGTTTTGCGGCCGCTCTTGGTAACAAAATCACCAAATTTAAGCACCTGGCAATCAATCATGAATTCGATAAAATCTTTCTTGTACTGTTCCATAATAAACCCTTTCTCTATATTATATACCAGTTTTCAGTTTAATATAACACCTTTAGCACCTAAAAACAAATCTGCAATTCAAAAAAGTCCGTTTACTTGCGGAAAATCCGCCTGCCAAGCAAACGCAGATGCACTTTTATTATCCGGCAGGTATCCAGAATTTTGCGATAATGTGAAATGCGTCCGCCGGCTTCCGGATAATATACATTTACCGGAAAATTTACAATTTTTATACCGTTTAATGCACAATCAAGCAGTATTTCTGTTTCAAAGTCATAATGTCTGGTGCCCAAATCCATTTGACCGGTTACACTTACCGGATATGCCCGTAATCCGCATTGACTGTCCAACACGCTTACGCCGGATTCAAGTTTGATAAAGTAATTGGACAATGCTCTGCCGATCCGGCTTGCGTACGGCACTGCCGGCGTTTTCAAATCCCGGACTCCTGCCAGCAACACCAACTCATTTTCCTTTTCAAGCCGCTCAATGATCCCGGGAATATCTTCCGGAAAATGCTGCCCGTCGCCATCCAGAGTTATCATATAATCAACATTGCGTTGGCGTAAGATATTCAAAGCACTGATAAGAGCCGCACCTTTGCCCTGATTGTTTCCGTGCCGGAAAACTTCAACCGGATGTCGCCGGAAAAATTCCTGCAAATCGGCATCTGTTGACCCATCGTCAATAATCAAAACATTCTCTGTTACGCATAAAACACGGCGTACAACATCTTCAATAGTTGTAAAGTTATTATATACCGGAATCACACAGTAATAAGTGTTTTTTAAATTCTTTTCTGCAATTTTCATCAGCCATGCCTCTGCTATAATATAGCATGATATACCGGGCAATACAAACCGCTGCCGGAACCGTCCGGAGCGAATTAATTTGTTTTTTGCCGAATTTGAATTATAGTAAACAGCAAATAAGGTTAATGAGGTATTGAACAGATGTTAAGCATAAGTAATTTCAGACAGGGGGCGATCCTCAATTCCCATCACGGTGTGGAAACTGATAAATCACTGACCGTAACCGTGGAAGGCATGAATTCATTCGGTACTCCGGTAAAAGTCAACGGTAAAAGTGCCATGCAAACCGGCTTGCACTTTTCCTGTCCGGTTGAGTTGACCGAAAAAATCAACATCGTTGAGGTTGCCACCAAAACCTGTTACGGTGAATTTTCACAGAAACTCACACTTGTATGGGATAAAAAATCATTCCGCCGCTGTAATTTTTACATTGATGACAATATATTTTTGTTTACCGATCTGGCAAAAGAAAGACCCCGGAAAGCGTTCGACCACTTTTATTTGAAAGAACTTAAAAGACTGCACGATAAATACGGCATAAAAATCACACTCAATACTTTCTATCACAACGACCACGAAGAATTTACCCTTGATAAGATGCCGGATATATGGAAAGATGAATTTATTGACAGCTCCCATTGGCTGAAATTTGCCTTGCACAGTTACAGTGAATTTCCTGCCCGGCCGTATGCCGAAGCCTCCCGCAAAGAGTTCCGCCGGGATTACGATTTGATGCAGTCGGAAATCACGCGGTTTGCCGGAGAAAATTCTTTTATTGTTCCGGCGGTATTGCATTGGAACAACATCAGTCCCGGCGTGGCGGAAGAATTGATTGACCTCGGGTGTAAATGCTACTCGGAATCCATGCGGCACCGGGTCATGGGAACGCCGCCTTTTGAAGAACTTACATGGCAGGAACAGCAGGAGAAATTCCGCTCTGAAATATATGTTTCGCCCAACGAAGCAATCGCCAGACACTATGGTTTTGCCGAAGAAATAGACTATCTTGCCAAATATCCGGCGTTGTATGACCCTGATATGAAAATATTTTTCTACCACGATTGGATAATCTGCAACCTTTTGGAACTCAAAGATATTCCGGAACTTTTCAAACAAACGTTATCCACCGCCGTGCAATACAGAACCGATCTGTTTTCTGCCGGAGGCCATGAACAGTATTCATTTCCTTATTACGAAAGTTATCAGCCGGATCATTTCGGCAAATTGGAAACCACCATCCGGCTGATGGTCGAAGAAGCCAACTGCAAACCGGTATTTTATCAGGAAGGCTTACTCGGCAACACCGCCTGGGATGAGTAAAACTCAAAGAAAGGAAACAATCGTGAAACTTCTCTTATTTTGTACACTTGCACTACTGATTACTGCCGCACTCCCGGCAGATGAAACAACGCAAGTCAATGTTTCTGAATTGCGTAAGATAATCACGGCAAAAAAATCCGAACCGTCAGCAGTCTGCGATGCCATGCAAAAGCTCAAATCTGCCGCTGACCGGCATCAGACCGATGCTGAATACTGGTATGCCTGGATGCGTTTTTACGGTAAAGGCAAGCAACCTGCCGACCGGGGGGAGTCTTTCAGATATTTTACGCTTGCCGCTGAAAAAAATCACCCGCTGGCACTGTTCTGGATCGGATATTTTTACGGCAACGGTTATGTGGTGGCAAAAGATCCGGTCAAAGCCCGCGAATACATGCAACGCTCTGCGGATACCGGCAACTTGCCGCAGATGCTCCGTTTTGCTCAAGAGTGTATCTGGCGTAATTATTTTCCGCCGGATCACAAAAGTGCTATCGAATATCTGGAAAAATGTGTAAAACGCAACTATCCGCCGGCAATTTATGAACTTGCACGCTGTTATGCCCGCGGCATCGGAATACAACGCAGCCGGAGCAAAGCCTTTGAGCTTTATTGCCGAGCAGCCGATCTCGGACATGCCGAAAGTGCGTATCAGGCAGCAATGGCGAGTTTTTTCAATCGCGGCACCAAGCGGGATATGGCTCTGGAATTTAAATATCTTTCCATAGCGGCCGATAAGGGACATACCGAAGCCCTGTACCGGTTGGGCAATGCACATTATTTCGGTTTTGGTACTCCACAGGATTTTCCGGAAGCATTGAAGTATTTTCATCGGGCGGCAAAAAAAGGCAGTCTTGATGCCATAACTCAAATCGGGTACTGCTACTATCGCGGATTTGGAGTGGAAAAAAATCTTGTCGAAGCGGTAAAATGGTATGAAAAAGCTGCAGATAAAAAATATATCGGAGCCTACATGCAGTTGGCAAGACTTTATTTTACCGGCGAAGGCGTAAAGCAGGATCATCAAAAATCATTCGATTACTACATGCTTATAGAAAAAAGTAAAAAAGAGATTGAAAAGCGGATCATCGCTTCCGAAATAGCTCTTTTTTATGAACAGGGCCTTGTGGTGGAAAAAGATTTGTCAAAGGCTTTTTATTACAACAACAGAGCCTATACCAATTTGGGCAGAATCAAAGCCGGTGTTGCCCTGTTGAAAGGTATCGGAGTGGAAAAAAATCCCGCCAGAGCATTGGAAAAATTCAACAAAACCGTGGAAATCGGCAAGAGTCCGCTGGGTTCATTCATGGCGGCAATGCTTTATATAAGCAATCTTGAAGGTGTGGAGTTCAACCCGGCAAAGGCGGAAAAACTTCTTATTCTATCCGCAAAATCCGGCTACAAACCGGCCATGAAAGTATTGGCAAATCTCTACATGACCGGGCTGAAAGGCTTTACCCGAAAACCGTTGGACGCTGAAAAATGGCAACAGAAATTGCTGAAAACAAAAGATATGCCGGAAAAATATTTTATCAGCGAACCGCACTTGTAGTTTCAAACATCCAGCGAAATACAGTTGCTGTTTTACGCTTATTTTTTGCGTAAATTCAGCTCCATGAGAATCGCAAAGTGCTGTTTTATACTGTTCAGGATGAGCCCGCAGGTAATCATTATAACCCCTGCCATGCCGCTGCACACCGAACAGATAAGCGTCGGAAAACGGGGAACTTTTCCGGTATTGACAAAATCAATGAATACCGGCACGAAAAATCCGACCGCCAACACAAAAAACAATATTGCCAATATTCCGAAAAAGAACATCGGGCGGTATTCCCGCAACGACCGCAATATCGTAAAGATGACCCTGATCCCGTCTTTGTAGGTATTGAGTTTGGATTCGCTGCCTTCGGGCCGGTCACGGTACTCAATGGGCATTTCCACAATATGCAAGTGCCGTTCCAAAGCAAAAATAGTCATTTCGGTTTCAAGCTCAAAACCGCCGTGCATCACCGGAAAGTTTTTGACAAACCGACGGCTGAACGCCCGATAACCGGTCATTACATCGGAAACTTTATGGTTGAACAAAGCCTTTATCATAAAGCATACCAGTGAGTTGCCGAAATTATGGAACTTGCGTTTGTTTATATCAAAGTAAGTAGTCGAAAGCCGGTCGCCGCAAACCATATCCGCCGAGCCTTCCAGTACCGGTTTTATAATTTCCGGGGCAACTTCGGCAGGATAAGTATCATCAGAATCGACCATCAAATAACAATCAGCCTCAATATCGCGGAACATACTCCGCACAACATTGCCTTTGCCCTGCATCGGAACCGGCACGACTTTGGCTCCGGCGGCGGCGGCGATTTCAGCACTTTTATCGGTGCTGTTATTGTCGTAAACAAATACCTCCGCCTCCGGCAGGACCCGCCTGAAATCAGCAATCACCTTGCCAATGGTAAGTTCTTCATTATAACAGGGTAAAAGCAATGCGATCTTTTTCATTTTATTATTCCTCTACTTTATGAAAACTTGCTGTCAATGCTAAAAACAACGCAATAAATGCAATCGCAATATTGCGGTATGCCATGTGTACATGAACCTGCGAATGATTGGCAAAAAACAGAACAAATGCAACCGGAATTGCCGCATAGCACAAAAATCCGGCAAACACCTTGAAATCAAAACATTGCTGTTTACGGTACACTCCATAAATATTTTTGATCAACAGCAACACTGTCAAAACAATAACAAATATACAAAGGATACGATTGATACCAAAAAACTCATGCACACTGTTTGATAAGGCCTCGAACCGTACAAATTGATCACTCATTGCGTATGCAGAAGAAGATGAACGGAACCGTATAGCCTCCAGAGAACTCAAAAATTTGCCGGCAAAACAATCAGCAATCAGAAGTTTGGTTCCCCATGAAGCCACATAACCTACCAGCCACATAACAGCAGGCAACAGGTAATTTTCAAACCAAATCACAGATTGTTTGAACAGAAGTTTTCTGTCAGCAGCAAGAGCAAACATTACCAGCAGACAACTTATCAACATAGATACAACTGCAATAAAAACACTGCTGCCATACGAATTTTTTTTGTGGCGTATGGTAAAATCAGGAGTCCACCCTAATACTGCATCGGTTGATTTGCTGAATTGACAATTCAATGTATTATCGGCAAATACCGTCTTGTCTGCATTGTTTTCTTGAGGCTTGCCGAACAGATATGCTCGGTAAAACTTCCGGCCTTCAATATGCAGATCTTTGATGCTTATACTGCCGGCGGCATCATCAAATTTCAGCTTGAATGCTTTGAGCCGTTTAGCAGGAATTACCACCTTGATTTTGCCGTCTTTTACTTTGCCATAATCGATATTCTGCCATGTTTTTCCGGAACAATAAGCTACTGACAAATTGCAGGGGGTACTGCTCTTTAACTCAAAGTTCAAATCAATAGTTTTACCTTTGGCAGCTTTGCCGACGGCCCAAAAACCGGCACCGGCACCAACGGCAGCAATAAAAAAGATACTCAAAATAACTTTTACCGCACCAAGTTTTTTCAGACATAAGCCATACGGTTTTTCTGTCTGTATATAAGGCTTTTTGCCGCGGAGAAAAAACAACGGCAGAAGAGCTGTGATCAACGGCGTAGTCAATAAATCAAAATAAGCACATATCATTCCCAATATGAACAAAAATAAATTTATATTGCAGCATTTACCGGTCTTGCTCCGGAATATATATATTCCGGCAAGAGCGATGATAAAAACGGGCGAATATTGCAGAGATTGGAAACAGACATAAAAATTCAAACCTCCCATCAGAAAAACAAACGCAATACCGGATATATTTCCGGATTTTTTTACGATCTCGTTGAATACCAGAAAAGTAAGCAGTAAAACAGTAACACCCAGTATCGAATATATATACTGCAAAGAGAATAAATAATGACTGATTTTTACCAGAGCAGAAGTTCCAAACCAATATCGAGAATACGGGGTACTGGCAGTATTGGGTTGTTGCAAATCAGGATATTTGACCATTGCCCCGATATTCTTTTCCCGCCAATTAACCTCCGGATTTGGGCATGTCTTGTACAATATATTATTTTGCATGGCAGACTTAAAACTGCCATCGCCGTTTTTGCCATAATTCAACGCACAATTCAATATCAGACAGTCGGTAAAATCATCCAGCAAAGCCCCCCATAACATCGGGCAGTTATGCTTGCCATGAAACAATATATATCTCGTAAGATCCTCACCGGATATGCGGCTGACGCTCTTTTGGGCATTTTTTACAAAAGCCTTATTTTCCGGTAAAAATGCCGCGATCGTTGATACAAGAATAAATACCCCTATCAATATTGCATAGACCGCAAAATAGCCGAAAAAACGGTTTTTACACCATCCCGGCAGAAAACGCATTTTTTTCATAAGAAATATCCCCTTTTTATTTATGATTCGTTATTCCTGAATAAAATCATATCCGGCTTCTTTCAGCAGAGCGTAGCCTTCCGCGAAATTCCGCTGTAAATGCTCTGCACAATGTGCGTCGGCATTTACCACTGCGGGTATGTTGCGTTTGCATGCCGCCTGGAGTATTTCCAACGTCGGGTACGGGTCATTGCATGGCTTGAACCAGCCGGAGGTGTTAAGCTCGATGGCTCCGGATTTTTTCTGCACAATATCCAGCACCCGGACGGCGTGTTCAATATACTTTGAATTGTCGATCAATGCAAACTTCTTGGGCAGATCAAGGTGTCCGAGAAAGGTATATTTGCCGAACTCTGCGGCTCCGGCAACTTTCTGCCAGTATATTTCGCAAACCTCCGCTTTTTCATCTTCGCTCAAAGGTGCCCAGTCAACGGCATCGTGATCCACGGAGAAAACGCCGCTGTAATGCACCGAACCGATCAGATAATCCATCGGGGACTGCATCAGACGGTCGTAAACTTTCTCTGCATTTTCAAAAAAGAAATCAACTTCCAGCCCGATCTTCAATGAAAAATTTTCATCTTCGTATTTTTTACGCAAATCCAGCAGAGTTTTGATATATTCATCAAGTTTTTCATGCGGCATCGCCCATGTCAGATAATCGGTTCCGTCATAAGGCGGTTCCACCCAGTGGTCGGAGATACCCAACACCTTCAATCCCGATGCTTTGCCGGCGGCAACCACTTCTTCCAGCGTAGAAGCTCCGTCGCTGAATGTACTGTGGTTGTGCAGACTGTACCCCTTTCCGGGGCCCGGATATGTGAATTCAAGCATAAAAATCACACCTTATGCAAACAGTTTTTTTACCGGGGATAGATTTCGTCGATGATCGCCGGATCCTTGCCGATCATTTCCAGATACCGAGCCAGCAGTCTGCGGCTGGAACCCCATTCGGTATTGGGGCTCATGCAGCTGAAATATTCGTAGGTGATGATCCGTTTGACCAGCGGAGATGCTTCCGAAAGTTTCATATAAAGCGAACGGTAGTCGCCCTGACGGAAAACGCCTTTGGGTTCGCCGTGGCCGGGGAAAGGACGCTGGAAAGTTTCGATATTGCTCCACAATTCAATGCCGCACTTATCAAAGAGTTTACCGACTTTGGTGTACCATTCAGATAAGCCGTTATCCAGTATTTCTCCGTAATGACATGCCGGTGCGGCGATCTTATCCTGCGGGGCACAGTAGTCAAGCATACCGGCAACGCGTTCAAAGAAGTATCTGCCGTAAATATCCACCCATTCATCGGGGGTGTACTGCCGGGACATATCGCCCCACGGCCCGCGGAAAGAAGGACTCATAAAAGTTTTCATATCCGGGTAATTGGCACGCATGTATTTAAGCACTTCCGTACAAATATCCAGAAAGTTGAAGTGCCACGGCAATGCTTCGAGCGTTACATACAAGCCTTTGAAACACTTGTGATGTTTGTATTTTGCCACGGTACGGTCGTAGTAACGTTTGTTGTCATCGACTTCTTTCATCCAATCACCGGAATGCAGATTGGAAATATTCTGCGGGCCGCCGAGGAATACGGTCATATCGTATTTATCGCCCAGCCGGAAAACCATATCCAGCAGATTGGCGTCTTCTTTCCAGGTCGTTGAACGGGGGTCTTCGGCAGAAAGGCGGATGCCATTTTGCTCTACTTCGGTACGGATTATAAACAATTGATCCATACCGATAGCCTTCATCATCTTAAAATCCTGTTCCCATTCTTTAAGACCGCCGTTGACGATCCCGGTATCGGATATAAGCATATTGACAAAAGTACCGGTGATAGGTTCAAGATTTACATTTTCAAGCATGATATACTCCATTCTTCAGTGTTTTTTAATAAATTGTTTATACAATACAACCTGCAACTCAATATTGCAAGTTTTTGAACACACTCTATTGAATATAATACCAGAAGATGACGGAAAAAACCTTGCGTTTTTTTAATCCTGGCAACAGCAGAGAACTACAACATAACCATCAAGCCCATAAAATATAAACTTACAGACATCCCACAATTACAACAAGTTAAACATCAACTGTAACACTTATTCTGTTACAGATTTTCCTTTTTTTCAGCAATATTCCACCGGTCTTATATTTTCCGCTCTTGACAGTTAATTGCTTTTGAAATATATTTATATTGAAAGATAACCACCCTTGCATCAACAGCTGAAAGTAAAGATATTTCGGGGTTTCCTGATTTATGAATACCAAACTGGAAAAATTAGTTGAACAATACAAGAAAGAACTTTCACAACGGCAACTGACGAAAAAATCGCACTTGGAGTCGGTGCGAGAGTTCGCCGGAAAGTATCACTGTTCACCGACTACTGCCGCCGCAGTGTTCAAGCACCTGCTGGCAGAAGGTATTGTTTCATCAGTTCCCGGCAAAGGTTATTTTTTGCAGAAAAATCCGGCCCGGAAAAAGAAGATCGGTTATCTGGGTTACACGCCGTCGCCATTGCTTGACTCCATACTCAATGATGCGTCAGGTGCTCTGCTGGATCATTTGAACTGCCGCAAAGAAGATGCGAAAATATTGCTGCTGCAATTCTATGCCATGCAAGATCCTGCGGTTGGAAAAAAACTGCTGCGTAAACTGGATGGTCTGCTGCTTAATTCCAACTTTGTTGACAAAAAAACTCTGCCGGCATTGCGTGCGTTCAACAAACCTATTGTTCTGGTCGGAGCGGTATATCTGGAAGACCGTTTGATATGCAATCAGGTAATAGCCGATTTTTCCACGGCTTTGAGAGATTTCTGTCAGCACTGCGATCTTGACCGGTACAAAAATATCGTTGTACTGCAAACAAGCTCCCGCAACTGTATTGCTACCGCCCGGCAGATAGTCAACTACCTGAATATGACCGGCACGGCCGCCCGGATAACTGTACAGGAAACCGGTCATCAGGTCAGTAACAACAATATCACCTACGGATACGATCTTGCCCAATCGCTTACCGCAGATGACATTGAAAATACGCTCTATATTTCGCTGGGGTGGGCCATCAGTTACGGGATGTATTCGTATATGCAGATCAATGGACTCTCTACGGATGTACTGCCGGATATATTGTGCGTGGATAATTTTGAAAACTACGATCACGAGTTGAAACGGCCGACATTTTTCACTGCCATAGACCGCAGCTTCAAAGAATGTTTTATTCAGGGAGCTGAACTTTTGTTCAAGCAGATCAACCAATCATCTGCCAACCGGATCATTGTGCAAGTTCCGACTAAACTGGTAATACGCAAAAGTGTAAGAAATATTGTAATAAAAGATAAAGAGGTATGATTATGATGAAAAAACTGTTTGTTTATCTGCTGCTGATCGCAGCGGCAATGGTTCCCGCTCAGAATATCGTTAAAAACAGCGACTTTAACGCTGACGAAAAGAAGTACGGCCCGGAATTCCGCACCAACGGCGGCAAACTTACGGTCTTTACTGAAGATCTGACCTGGAACCGCTGCGGCAAATTGGAATTTGATAAATTGCATCAAAAAGGCAAATACCGTACTCTGCAAGCTGCCGTGTGGATCGGCGGAAAATATGCAGACAAAAATGCTCCCGGCGGTTTTGTGTGCAAGCCCAACACTACCTACGATTTTTCTATTGATATAAAGAGCAACATAAAAAGCGGCGGACAGCTCCGGGCAACTTTGTGGAACGCCAAACAGACTCTCTGGCACGGCAAAAGCACCAAGACCACCGCCGCACCGATCAAAGCCAACGGGGAATGGGTCACTTATAAAGGTTCTTTCCGCACCAAAGAAGACACTGTGAATGCGGCATTGAATCTTTCCATAAGCAACTATGAGCGTTATTCGCCTTTTGTGCACAAAGTCGGCGATTACATACTATTCGACAATATCGTGATCAAAGAACGCAAACGCCCTGCCTTGAACGACCAGTCAGCTCCCGCCAAAGTCGAGCTGGATATTAAGAAGATCATCCCGGCTGACGGCACCAGTTACAGCGATTTTCACCGTTTCAAAAGCCCCAAAGATTTGACTGCCAAGACCTCTTTCAATATCAAGATGACCGACAAAGCCTTTGTCATAACTTTTGATTGTGAAGAGCCCAAACAAGTTACTCCGTCAAAAACACCGGAAAAATTGTGGAGCGGCGATGTAGTGGAATTTTTCTTTACCGCAAAAAAGTCTGACCGGGATTTTTCCCAATTTGTCGTTTCTGCCAACAATTACACCTCAACCAGCATCGTCAACGGCAAACCTCTTGAGTGGACGGTCAAAACCAATGTTACCAAACATGGCTGGGCCGGAACAGCTACCATACCCTTTGCCAGTTTAGGCTGGGATAACCCGAAAAAAGGCGATTTTATCGGCTTTAACATGGCTCGCCAGCGTAAAGAAGCTAAAGAGTTGAGTTCGTGGGCAAAAGTTGCCAGCGGTTTTTCTGATTTAAAATATTTCGGTAAAATTTATTGCGGCAGTTTCCCCGATAACACCACCCGCGAAGCCTTTGAAAAAATTCAGGCCGAAGCCGAAGCTAAAGCTGTGCAGGAAAAAATTGACTCTTTCCGCAAGCAGAAAATACTCTGTGCTCCGGTAAATATTACCGATGACTTTTCGCTGCCGTTCCTGCCGGATGCCCTGTTTGAGACGGTGGGAAAAATCGCACTGCGTGCCGCCGTCAACGAAATCAAACCGCTGCCGCTGGCGATTTACAACAACAGCCAAAAGACTGCGGTCTATCAAATCACCGCCGAAATCCCCAAAGATAAATCCCTTGAATGGCACAACGGCAAACTATTCCCCGGCGTAACCTACCGGGAAGCTGTCGCCCACCGGGACAACTCCAGTGGCAACAGTGCCATTTTTGACCCGCTGCCCAAGATGAACGAAGCCCGCACTGTAACAGTGCCTGCCGGAGAGTGTGCGTTAGTCTGGCTGGATTTCAGCACATACGATCTCAAACCCGGCGAATACAAAGGTCGCATCCGGATTCTGGAAGTCAACGGCAAAGGTATATTCACCACCCGGGGCAAAGGCAGAGGCAACTACAATTACTCCGGCGACATGAAAGATATCCCCCTGACTTTGACTGTAAATGATATTGAACTGGATAAAAGCCCCCGCCGTCCCTGCAACTATTTTTCGGCATACACCACCGACAAAGCCCGGGTATTGCAGGATGATATTGCAATGAAAATTTACCGGATCAATCCGTGGTCGCTTAAATTTCCGCTCAAAGATGGCAAATTCACCCCTGTCACCACTAACGGTTTTGCCGAAGACAGGGCAGCAAAAATCAAAAGTATCGGTTGCCAGACAATACTTGTCTGTTACAGCTGTGTTTACACATTTACCAATCTGTACGGCAAAAAGAATCTGCATTTGTTTGTGGATTGGGTCAAAACTGTGGAACTGTTTCTGAAAAAGAATGGCTTTGATCCCGCCAAGTGTTATATAGAAATTTACGATGAACCACCGTTCGACTCCTTTAACGATGTAGAAAAATATTTGAAAGCTCTCCATGCCGCCGGTCTGCAGATCAAATTGTGTATAACCCTCGGCGCCGGATGTATGAATTTGGAAAACATGAAAAAAATCGCCCCCTATGTTGATCACTGGATATTGTGGCGGCACGGTTATTTCAAAACCAAAGAGCAAGTGGATTTTATTAGGGAACAGCAGGCCAAAGGCGTAACTTTCGGTCATTACACATGTTCTACGGATATAAGAGCTTCTCTATACAAAAACTTCCGGCATAATGCGTGGTTCGGCGAATATCAGAATATGGATTCCAACGACATGTTTCAGTCTGTCAAAGGCTTGCCCAACATGACCTGGAAAGGTAATGGCGGCGATTCACTGCTTTACAACTCCGAAGAAGTCGTAGTACCTTCCATCCGTTATATGGCACTCCGGCAAGGTATAACCGATGTAAAATATCTGGATAAACTTCGCGAAATCGGCAAGGACTCCCCCGAAGCACAGGCTTTTTTGAAGACCGCCGCCAAACGGGTAGTGGTCGATAAAGCCCACGACCCGGCGGAAGCTGACAAAGTACGGGAAGAAGCTGCTCAACTTATACTTAAACTCAAAAAATAACCATAAAAAAAGGAGTACTGTTATGAAGAATGAATTGTATTCCTGCCAGTGTGCTGGCAGGAAGCCCATGGGTTTGGCTTTTACTTTGATCGAACTATTGGTTGTGATCGCCATTATCGCCATTCTTGCAGCAATGCTTTTGCCTGCACTTTCTGCTGCACGGGCAAGAGCCCAGACCACGAACTGTACGGGCAATCTAAAACAACTGGGACTGATTCAGTTTTCGTATGTTGATATAAGTAACGGCTATCTGACCGGTGCCACCGGACACGATAAAGATCTTACTTACATACAAAAAATGGCACAGGCAGGTTTACTGCCCAATACTACCGGTAATAAAATAAATAAACAGGATGCCGTCTGGTTCACTTGTCCCGGAAGCAGTGAACTGGTGCGTTTTCAAGGTGAAAAAGGACAAATGTCCAACCAAATTTATGGATTTGTTTCAGCCCCCGGCTATCACGGTAACGGTCCCTGGAAAAACTACTTGCTGGAAGGTTATGTGCAAGGAGCAAAAAACAGCCAAACCGGAGGCGATCCATCAAGAGCACCAATGATGGGAGATTCCTGTTTTAAATCCGACAAATCAATGACTAACACAGCTCAATGTACCTGCAATGGCAAAGGAACCAAAGGTTTTTACCTTGCCCACAACGGATATGCCAATGTACTTTGGTGCGACGGCCATGTGGAAGGAATGAACAAAGAAGGTTTTGAAACTCTGCCCTGGCACTCGCTTACAGTAATAGATAAACTGTAAAACCAGCCATCTGCTGAAAAACTTACGGAGTGCAGCCTTTTTTTGAAAAAAAGCCTGCACTCCGTATTGTTTTTTACTATTTGTTGATATGGAAAATAAAGGCAAACTTTATTACCGTTTTACAAACTGTGAGCAAATGCCAAACCCGCTTCCAGCTCTTCTTCGGTACATTTCTGCTCAAAGAGTTTGCTTGCGGGGTGTTCCCAGATGGCTTTGTGGAAATCTCTCGGCAAATCCCCCTGCCCCGGCACCAGATGGATATCTGCGTACTGACAATCGTCTGTCACCAAACGGGCATCTGACCAGTGAAAATGGCTGATAAGTTCCGGGTGATCCAAAAACTTCCAGAGTTTGGCATGGCGTTTTTCCAATGTATCTTCGTGAGCAGAAGCACTGGCGGCATGGCTGGTATCCAGAGTCAGTGTAACATTTTTGCGGTCAACATCTTTATAAAGCTGGAACCATTCGTCACTGCTGCAACCGGCAATGATCCGCAGATCAGGGTGACGCAACACCTGATTTTCCAAGCTCAAAATCAATCCCTTACCCGCCATAAAATCAGCGATTTCCCGCAGAGAGTCGATCATGGGAGCGTAGGAACCGACATCTTCGCCCTTACTTGAAAAAACGCCGCAGGGGTGCAGAACCATCGTCTTGACATCAAATCCGGCTCCGGTTTCGATGCCGTATTTTATATCGTTTATGCTCTTGCGGCGGACGGCTTCGTCGTTGGCGGCAAGGTTGATGCCGCTGTACTGCAGATGCACAGTTCTGGCATAATCACGGACAACTTCCAAAGCGTTTAAATCGGTTTCGGTAGTTATATAAAGCTCCACACCCAGATTATGTTTCTTCAGAAAATCTACCGGAAAAATATTACTCGCCAATACCATGATAAAACGCTCTCTTTCTGTTTGAGGATAGTAGTTGCGGTTATGGTTTGCTGAAAAATATAACCGCTGAAAAAATTTTTTCAATGTTTTTATATTACAAAAGTTGATTTTATGTAAACTGTTTTTTCTTCATGCAATGCCCTGACGGGCGATAATAACGCGTTTTTCTTGGATTTTAAACGGTTAACAACCTTGAAAAATCCGAAAAATGTGCTATGTTGTCCTGATTACGATTTTCTGTATCATTAAAGAGGTGATTTCAGAATTCCTTACAAAGCAAAAGTACAGTCAGGCAAAGATTTTGCCGCAGGTGACTTTTGAGGAGTTTTGAAATCACCGCTGAAGATACTTTAACTCAAAAGAAGAATACAAAGGAAAAGTAAAATGTCCCGATTATCCGGCTTGGTCAAATGTCTGGCGGCTGCCGTTACTGCTGCTTCTTTTTTCAATGGTGCTTCAGAGTGCAGTGCCAATGATTCTGTAAATTCATTTCTCGCATCTGAACCGGCAAAAAAGACTCCGGAATACCTTGAACAAGGCAAGAAAAATGTTGAGAGTGTTGCCGCCCAGCTCCGCAGTCTGCTGGAACCGGTTCCGGAAAATGCAAAACGCATCGTTACACCGCTGCCCAAACCGGATTTTACGATCATTCCCGGCAACAATAACCGTTCGACCCTTATTTACCGCTGCCGTTATATTCAGGCCAACCGAGCCAGCGTAACGGCAATCGAAAATATTCTGCGTAACGGCTCCGTGGAATTCCATACCGAACAGAACCTGCTGACTATCCACGACAGTTCCGACAATATCGAAAATCTGAAAAACGCTCTGCTGGCTATCGACAAACCCATGCCGCAGGTAGTGGTAGAAGTCAAAGTCGTTGAAGTGCTTTTTGCTGATGGCATGAGCCGCAGTCTTTCTGCACAGTTCAACGACAGTCACCGCAGCAAAAATGCGTTGCACGAACACGGCTTGCTCAAATCAACCGGCGGCATGACCAACAGTTCATTAAGCGGAGCTTCGGATACATCGGGCTTGAATTTAAGCTGGTATCCTTATGTCTCCGGCACGAAAAGTCTGCAAACTTCGTTCCAGTGGGTACTCAACGGTCAGGATGCTAAAGTCCTGACCTCGCCCAATCTGGTGATAAGCCGCAACGAAGAAGCCAGTCTTTCGACCGGTCAGGATATACCGATCCAGGAAATGAGTACCACTTCCAGCGGTACGAACATTGCCACCACCTTCCGCCGCGTAGGTGCTACTCTTACGCTTACTCCGCTGATCATCAACGATAATCTTGTAACCTTGAAAGTTGCTCCGGAAGTATCTACCGTACAACAGTACCAGCGTATCAATCAGGGGTACGATGCCACCACCGGCGAAGCGATCTCTTTCCAGGTGCCGGTGATCAGTATCCGTAATCTGGAAACCACCCTTACTTTGCGCGATGGCGAAGTAATCATGATGGGCGGTCTTTACAGCAACCGTTCCAGTATGCAGGAAGACCGTACTCCGCTTTTGAGCGATCTGCCCTATATCGGCGAACTCTTTACCTCCAAAAACCGCGAACAGGAAATCGTGCATCTGGTATTTTTCATGCGTGTGCATATTCTGCGTCCGGCGGAAGATCCCTCCGGTATCGGCTTCGATCCGGACGAAGTAGCCAATATCAGCGGCAAGATCGGTGAAATATTGCAGAATTCGCCTTCACTGCCCAAACTCAAATCTACTGTTCAGCAGCTCAAGGAAGAGTTTATCGACGAACCGGAACGCCGCCGCAAAGCTAACGATCCGGAAAAAGACCGCGACGATAAAAAAGCTGAAGAAGACAAAAAGAATCCTGATGCCAAAGATGACAAACAGCAGACACCAGCTCCGGCAAAAGCGGAGAAAGACTCTCAAAACGCTAAAAAGTAAGGCTGCACAATGAAAACAGACCGCAAAAAATTACGACTGCTGCTGCTGGCAATCGCAATCATTGCTGCCGGGGCACTCATATATCTGGCATGGAGCTATACCCACGCCGAAGAAAAGGCAAACAAAGCTGAACAGAAGATAAATACCGATGTGGATCGGACTTTTACGCTGAAACGCGGTGATCTGGTTTTGGGTATCACCCAGCCGGGTACCGTCAGTGCTAAAAAGAAACACCGGGTAGTTCCGCAAGCCAATGTGCGTTCAACGATCGTCTGGATCATCGAAGAAAACGCCAAAGTCAAAAAAGGCGATATAGTCGTTAAACTCGATCCCACCGATCTGGAAAACCGTATCCTTGACGGCAAAATAGAGTTGGAGAACCTCGAAAAAGAGCAGGAACTGGCTCTGGAAACCCAGAAACTCGAAGAAAGTACCCAGGCGGCAAATATGAAAGCCGCCGAAGACCGCGTTGCAAAAGCCGACGATGCATTGAGAAAGTATCTGCGGTTTGAACGCCGCCAGAAGCGTGATTCGCTGGATCTGAACATTTCCAACAGTCAGAACAAGCTCGATGAAGCCCGGGAAACCTATCGCAACTACAAAGCCAATCCCGAAACGGATACCGACGAAGACAAGCAGAAAGCGTACAAGAAAAACCTTGCCAACGCTCAATCCAGTATTGATTCGGCAGAAAATGAGCTGGAAAACAACGAAAGTTCACGCCGTTTGTGGAAGATGTATGACGACCCCAGCAAGCTCAAAGCCCTTTACAACGAAGTAGATCAGGCTGATTTGAATATGGAAAAGGTAAAGGTGGCTATCCAGTCCAGCCGGGCCCGTACCAACCGCAGTCTGCACAACTATACCCGCCGCATCCGCCGTGTGCGTGAAAATCTTGAACAGAACGAAAAGTTCCTGCGGATGATGACGCTTTACGCCCCTGCCGACGGTATTGTTATCTACGGCAACCCCGACCGGCCGCACAGCAACCCGGACATCAAACCGGGTATGGAAGTCTGGCGTGGTATGATCCTTATGACCATTCCGGAAATGTCCGATATGGTAGTGAATCTGGATCTGCCCGAACAGTACCGCAGCAAAGTGAAAGTCGGCGACCGGGTGGTGATTTCGCCCGACAGTATGCCGTCGGTGAAATTTCACGGAACGGTGGATATGATCCCCACATTGCCGGTAAACATCATCTTCTGGGATTCGTCTTCGCCGAAAGTTTACAAATCGCGTATCCGCTTTGACAAACAATCGGAATTGCTGGTCAACGGCATGAGCGTTCAGATCGAAGTCATCACCAGTACGATCAAAGATACACTCTTCATACCCGTGGAAGCTATCTTTGAAGACAAAGAACGCTTCTATGTATATTTGCAGACTCCGGGCGGCGGCAACAAGGAAGTGGATGTTAAGATCGGCGAATCCAACGACCGCTTTGTCCAGATCCTTGACGGGCTGAAAGAAAATGATATAATTTACCTCTACCGCCCGCATCAGGGCCGTACCGAAACCAAGTAATTCGGCAATATAAAGGATTTGCAGGTGAGTTTGAGCGATAAAATCGTTTCTTTGGAGCATATCTTCAAAACTTATTATGCCGGGGGCAATCCGGTGCCGGTACTCAAAGATGTGAATTTGAGTGTCGGCAGAGGGGAATTTCTCGGCATATTGGGTACTTCCGGTTCCGGTAAATCGACTATGCTCAATATATTGGGTATGCTCGATGTGCCGACAGCGGGCGTTTATCAGCTGGAAGAAGTTCAGGTTGATTTGCTGACCGATGCCGAACTTGCAACTATCCGCAACCGCAAAATCGGATTTATTTTTCAGGGGTTCAACCTCTTTCCGCATCTGACCATTGAGCAGAATGTTGAAATCCCCATGCTTTACGGCAGAGTTGACCGCAAAGTCCGCCGCAAACGGGCTCATGAACTTATTGAACGCGTGGGACTGGGGCATCGTTTCGGGCACCGCCCCAACCAGTTATCCGGTGGGGAGTGTCAACGCGTGGCGATCGCCAGAGCGTTGAGCAATCACCCGTCATTCCTGCTGGCGGACGAACCGACCGGTAATCTGGACGAAAAAACCGGCATGGAGATCATGAAGCTCTTTCACGAGCTTAACGACAGCGGCGTAACGATCATCATGGTAACGCACAACCCGGATCTTGACGAACACTTTGACCAAATCGTGCATTTGCGTGACGGCAGGATCGTACATCAGGAGTACCGGAAAAAATGATGCTGGCATCGGACGCATTGCGTTTGTCAATGCACAACATACTTCTGCACAAAGTGCGTTCCATCCTTACCTCGCTGGGGATCATCTTCGGCGTGGGCAGTGTTATTGCCATGCTGGCGGTTTCCGAAGGGGCAAAACGGGCGGCACTCGGGCAGATCGAAGCTATGGGGATCGACAAAATCATAGTCTATTCGCAAAAACCGCCGCCGGGCGGAGTGGACAGCCAGACCAGCCGTTCCATTCAATATGCCGAAAGCTACGGTTTGACCCGTTCCGATTACGAAAATCTGAAAAAAATGGATAATATTTCCCGCATAACCATTGTCCGAAACACCCGGAAAAATGTGTTGCGGGGCCTCGACCGGCTGGATGTGAAACTTGCCGCTGTGACGCCGACCTTCCTGAAAGACTCCGGGTCTGTAATGGAAAGCGGCCGCTGGCTCTCGCTGCCGGATATGCTCAACAAACAGCCCGTGTGCGTGATAGGAGCCGAAGCCAAACGCAAACTTTTTGAGCTGGGCAAAACTGATGTGATCGGTTCTTTGCTGAAGGTGGATACCGAAAGCTACCGTATTATCGGGGTGCTTTCCAACGATTTAGGCACGCAATACCCGGAACTCGGCACGCCGGAAAACATGATATTCATACCGCTGACTCTTTCTGAATCGCTCTTCGGCAGTTTTACGATCAACAAAGAAACAGCAGTGCCGGTGGTAACGCAGATCGACTTTGATGTATTCATTATCACAGTGGATAAACTCGAATATATTGACAATACCGCCAACCGGGTAACTCAATATTTCCGCACCAGCCACAGCAAGATCAAAGACTGGGATGTGATAATTCCACTGGATTTGCTCAAACAGCGGGAAGCCACGCAGAACATCTTTACTATTGTTATGAGTTCCATTGCCGGTATTTCGCTGATCGTAGGCGGTATCGGGATCATGAACATCATGCTGGCAAGCGTGTATGAACGGCGTAAAGAAATCGGTACCCGGCGGGCGTTGGGGGCTCAAAAAGGCGATATATTGTTCCAGTTCCTCATTGAAACAGTCTTTCTGACCAGTATGGGCGGTATATTGGGTATTCTGCTTGGTGTGGGGATAAGCAGTCTGATCACCTTCTACGCCGACATGCCGACATATTATTCACCCATAAGCATTATTGCGGCACTGCTGATTTCCAGCATAGTGGGGGTGCTTTTCGGAACCTATCCGGCATGGAAAGCCGCCCAGCAGAACCCCATTGATGTACTGCGGAGCAACTGAAGCAGAAAAATTGCATCATATATTGTTGACAATATTTTTTTATGGATTATATTATAGAAAGTTCAAATTAACTTTCACTTCAAAAAGGGCAATATTATGGACAAAACATTAGTTCTTCTGGCAGCCGGCATGGGCAGCCGTTACGGCGGACTCAAACAGCTTGATACGCTTGGACCGCATGGAGAAACATTGATGGATTACTCGGTATATGATGCCATGCAGTCCGGGTTCAACAAAATTGTATTTATCATCCGCAGAGATATTGAAGATGAGTTCAAGCGTGTTATCGGTGCCCGCTACGCCGGTCATGTGGATATTGATTACGCGTTTCAGGATCTGAAAGACCTGCCCAACGGTTTTGTACCGCCTGCCGACCGCGTCAAGCCGTGGGGAACCGCCCACGCTCTTTACGCCGCCAGAAATGTGGTAAAAACCCCAATGGCAGTTATCAATGCCGACGACTTTTACGGCCGCGACAGCTACAAACAGCTTTCTGCGTATTTGGATGAACGCTCTGCAGCAGGCGGTTTGTACGGGGCCATGTGCGGTTATAAAGTAGCCAACACCCTCTCGGAAAACGGCACCGTTTCCCGCGGTGTATGCGAAGTAAAAGACGGCAACCTTGCCAGCGTAGTGGAACATACAAAAATCGTCCGCAATCAGCAAAGCGGCGTTATCGAAAGTCTGCTTGACGACGGCAATACAGTTGCTTTGGCAGAAGATACGCTCGTTTCCATGAACTTCTGGGGATATTCGCCGGAAGTGTTCCCGGAAATCGAACGCTTGCTCAATGAATTTCTTGCCGCCAAAGGCACGGAACTCAAGAGTGAGTTTTACATTCCCAGCGTGGCAGATAATCTGATCAAAGCCGGTAAAATGCAGCTGAAAATGCTGACCACCAACGCCAGCTGGTTTGGCGTAACCTACCGCGAAGACCGCGACAAGACCGTTTCAACGCTGAAAAACCTCACCGAAAAAGGCGAATACCCGGAACAGTTGTTTGCATAAAAAGCAAAAAATAAATTCTATGGGGCTGTTGCAAAACCTCAAAATTTTGCAATAGCCCCCTGTTTTTTATTCAGATTTTATCTGATTGTTTACTTCAAGCACAAGCATCTTACAGTTCGCCATCCCAATCTTCGGTGAAGGCGGTGGTGTTTTTGCGAATACATTCGTTTTCGTCATCCCAGTCGCTTATTACGGTATGCGGAGCTACACGCGGCAGCAGACCACATGCCACACAGCCGATTTTTTTATTGAAAATCACCACTTTTTCATACGCTTTGCGGTAGTCGGAAAGTTTGAAATACTGCACCAGACAATGCCGCACCATCACTTCGGCAACCATATTGTGTTTACGCATATAGTCAAAAATTGCTTCGGTATTGCATGCCCGGCAGGAACCGCCACGCCAGCTCCAGGTTCTGACCGGTACGATCCTGCCGTCCGGAAGTTTGGTATTGAATTCTTCAGTACGCTTACCCAGACAATGCACATGGTTGGTCATTTCAACTACATGCATAAAGGTTACAGCAGATGGACAACCAATCATCAACGCATAACCATCGGCATCTTCCAATTTGCCGAGCGGTGATTTCTGCCCCAGACAAAGCGTTTGATGGTGATCTGTCACCCAGTGAAAATTCTTTTTGCCGTAAACCGCTATACTGTGCGAGGGATTCAGCGACCGGGTCACGCCGGGATGTTTGCGGAATTCGTCAGAAATAACTCCGACTACGGAAGGTGTTTCCTTTACATCAAAGAATTCCGCATCGTTACGCCCCATATAATATGGGAAGTTGAAACTCGGCATCATCAGAACGCCTTTTTTTCCGCAATAGTCGATCAGCATCTGCGAAACCGCCGCCGGTCCGCCCTGCACTCCGCCGAGCTGACCGTAGGCACTGTGGACAATGAGTTTATCGGTATTTTTCACTTCCAGAGCTTTAAGTGCGGCAATCAGATCGTCAGTGGTGATTGCATCGGCATACTTTATTTCGTAATAGCCGTATGGAGCAAGTTTCTTGAAGAAAGCCACCAGTCCGGCAGTTGCCTTGAAATCAATCGCTTTTTTCAGCATAAAACAACTTATAACGTATGCTTCGTACAAATTGCGTTTACCATCCAGCAAAGCCTGCAAAAGCATCGAAGGCGTGGCGATAAAGCCATAGCGTTCTTCTTCCGGCATTTGCGTAAGGCTCATGATCTGGCGGATATTTTTATTGCGTTTGATATACATATACGCCATGCGGGCTTCGCTGTTGCTTAAAGTGTAAATATCTATTTCCAGCGAGGCGGAAGCAAATTTCCGGCGTATATCGCTGAAAATCTTTTTCACCTCTGAAGCCTTGACCGACTTGGCAACAATATTATTGAACGACAAAACCCGTCCGGTAAAATATTCGACCAGAAAATCCCCGATCACATTCCCGGCGTAAGCATTGAAAGTCTTGTTTTTAAGCCCTTCCGCCAGACGCTTGAAATCCTTTTCCGCATCCGATTTGACCGCTTTGATAATCCGTTTGACCAGACTGCGGTCGCCTCTGCCGCGTTTGGCAGTACCCAGTTCCGCCAGATAAGCCGTCCAGACATTGAACGATACTTCGGCAAGGAACCAATCCGCATCATTAAAAATCGCACCCGAATTGTGATGCCGGTCGATCGCCGGCGGCGTATGCAGCCAGCAAGTTGGAATATTAAAAGGCGTATCCGCCCCGAAAGTATCATCCGAAAGATTACCCGGCGTTTCCCGGTAAGGCAGTTCCGGATAACGCTTCTGCAAATATTCCCGGATGAGTGCCACATCAAAACACGGAGCCGATGCCGGGCTGTGCCGCAATTCCGGCAAAACTCCCGCCAGCTTTAGCGTGGCATGGCAGATACTGTCCATATTGGTTGCCGAAATTATCTTGCCGGAGCGTTTGGAATTATGAAAATACTCTGAAAAGCCGTAGCGTTCCATCCCGAACACCAGCCGGATACTCTTTTCCAGCGGCGGGATAACGCCTTCCTGCACCATTTCTTTGAGAGCTTTGGCTACAGCAATACTTATCACCACTCCGGCGGCATCATCCGGCATAAACGGTTCGTACATGTGGGCAAACAGAGCAAGCTCGTCCTTGCTTTTGCCGGGAATACGGCCGGTAACGGTGTAAGTTTCGCCCTCATAAACACGGGTATTCATTACTGCTTTGAGCGTGATTTTTTCTCCGGAAGCCAGTCTTTCCGCCAATCTGGCACCTTTGCGGGGAGTTATGGAGTAGTTCCAGAGCATTTTATTGCCCTTGACATAGTACCAGCCGCTCCAGCCGACACCGTTCATCCAGCGGACATCATCGGGGTTGGTTTCGAGAGTGTTTTCCACATAGCTGACCAGTCCGACCGCCCCGGAAAGAGCAAGTTTACGCCGCATTGCACCGATCGGCGAACGGTTGCACAGCACGATCTTGCCAGCAAATTCGCTCCAGTCCTCGGATGTTGCACTCTGCAAACTGACCAGTTCGGCAGTAACACCGCCTTCGGGAGTCGGCGGGCTCCAGATGACGGCGTTCAACGGTTCCACATCGGTATCGGCAAGCATCCGTTCATTTTCCGGCAGTGCCGGATCAACGATTTCCAGCGTACTGCGGCCGGTGCGATCCCAGGCGTAAGGCATGGTGCAGTCGTCATAAGTCGTTACGCCATCCAGCGGAAGAGCGTAACGCTCCACATCCGACAGACCGGATTCTACCATAAGGTCTTTTACATATTCGCTTGAAACTGCAAATTCACTGTTATCAGTATTACGCTCCAGAGCATTGAGCTTGAGCGAATGAGTCTTTATAAAATCCATATCCAGTCTGGATGCAGCAAGTGCAAGATAATCCATTGTCATATTTTACTCCATAAGCTATGTTATTTATTATCTACATGCGATCTGGAAAGCAGCAACGCTTCCCGGTAATCAATCACTTTATCCGGTTCGCCGAAACTTGCCGGACGCGTAAAACGCTGTTCCGGGTCGATTTCGCAAGTCAATACTCCCGGCTCGCCGCCGGCATCGGCAATGACCGTTCCATCCGGAGCAACCGCCATACTCTTGCCGCCGACAGCCGGAGAATACATTGCCGGAGCCGCCCGCAGCACGGTACAGCCCAGGTCAAAGGCTCTGGTACGGGTTGCAAAATCCAGAATTTCCGGCCGCTCCTGCCGCTGATGGCTTACGATCACCATTACATCAATACGCTCTTTGGCATATTCCACAAAGAGTTCCGGAAAATAGTAGTCAAAACATATTGCCGCACCATAACGAACGCCTTTGTATTCAAAAACTTTTGCTCCATCGCCCGGAACGATACCTTTGGCGAGTTCCGGCTCGACCAGATGAACTTTGGTGTAAGGTGCAAACGGTTCAGCATCCGGCGGAAAAACCACCAGCTGATTACGCAAAGTGCCATTTTCATCAATCGTCATAAGCCCGGAAAAGATAGAGCAGTTTATCCGTTTGGCAGACTCTTTCAGCACCTCAACAAACTCTGCACCCTGATTATTGATGAGTTCGATCATATTACCTTTATCGGTATAACCGGTGCAGTTGGCATTTTCAGGAAAAATAATCAAGTCCGTAGAACCCGCCTCAATATTATTCAGCAAATCCATTTGCCACTGCAGACACTCCACGGCTTTACCCGGTTGCGGATAAGGCACTTGAACAATAGAAACTTTCATAAATAAACTCCGAATAAATCAATATGTAAATATAGCACTGCAAGCAGAAAATTCAATTTCTTTGTACTGGAAAAAAATCAAATATATTCAGCATTCACCACTTCGGCGGGCACTTCTATTTGTACTGATTCTTCCGGTTCGCCGTTTTTTACTATATCCAGCAACGCTTTTACAGCCTCCACCCCGATATGCCACGGATGCTGATTCACCGACGGTATATTGTGCAGATCGGCAACCCCGCGGACATCGCCGAACCCGCTTATACCTACGCGGTTACGCCATGCAAAATTTTCGCTGTCCCACACTTGCATGATCCTGAAAACTATATCGTCACTGTCCGTAACAATAAAATCCACTCCGGGATACAAACGCAATATTTTCTGCAATGCCAGCTTTACCTCGTGCCGCGAACCGTGATGCATTACGAATTTGCGTGTTTCGGCATTTTCCACATTGAATTTCTTCATGCCGTCAACAAAACCCTGCATACGGAGTTTGCGGTTGATACTGCTTTCGATACCCAGCATAACGACCTCTTTTTTGCCGGCAGCAAGAACTTTGCCCATCATTTCCAAAGCGGCACCGTAATTATCGCACATCACCGAGTGGGTCAACCGCCCCGGCTGCGGCTCGATACCGCAATCAAGATAAATCACCGGTTTTTCAAAGTCCGGCGGCAACGCCCCCAGCCGGTACGCCACGCCCAGCACTCCAAGACAATCCGAAGAGCGAAGACTTTTGATAATATCGCCGCTGCCGCTTATCCCCGGCCGGAACACCGACAGCATATAGCCTTGTGCAAATGCCTCCTGGGTTGCTCCGGCAATCATACCCATATTGTAAGGATGACTGAAATCTTCGATCGCCGCTATCCACCCTTTGGGAAAACGGAAAGTATTTTTTACAAAAGTGCCGCTACCGCGTCTGCCGCGTTCCAGCAGACCTTCTGCCGAAAGCAGAGCCATTGCCTTATTGGCAGTTGCCCGCGATACACTGTAACGCTCCTGCAATTCGTATTCCGAAGGAAATCTCGCCCCCGCCGGGAACGCTCCCGAAGCCAGCAGTTCCCGCAATTTACCGGTAAGTTCATCGACCTTGTTCATAAAGCCTCCTTTGAGTTCACAACCTAATATAGCATAAAAAGTGAACATGTCAAAGTGGCAGTGCCAATTTAATTTAAAATTTGTCCGGATCGCCCCTTGAAAAAATCGCAAATATAAGATATACTTATTGTAGAAGAAATAAAAAAGTGGACTGGCTACTTTCAAAAAAGTTTGATTTTATGCTTATTGAAAATATTGAAAAGCTGTATGATGTGCCGGAATTTGAAGACGTCGAACTCTTCCAATATCCCGGTATCCGGCAATTTTTTTATAAAAGCGTGCCATACCAGGGCAAGCCGACAAAGGTTTTCTGCTGCTGCGGATTTCCTGAAAATGCCACACCGGAAAATCCGGTTCCGGGAGTGGTTTTGATCCATGGCGGCGGGGCAACGGCATTGGCAGACTGGGTGGAGTTCTGGAACCAACTGGGTTTTGCGGCAATTTCCATGGATACCTGCGGCTGTGTGCCGTGCTGGGCAAAAACTCCTCACTACAACGAACACTGGCCCCGGCATAAAGATGGCGGCCCCGCCGGTTGGGGTAAAATCGAACTGGCAATGGAACCGGCAGAAGATCAATGGGTTTATCACGCATTGTGTGCCGCAATCCTCGGACACAGTTTTTTGAGCAGTTTTCCGCAGGTCGATTCCAACAAAATCGGTGTACATGGTATATCGTGGGGCGGCGTGCTTACATTGCTGGCGGCCGCCCATGACAAGCGGTTCAAGTTTGCATTGCCGGTTTACGGTACCGGTTACTTCATTCATCCGGATTCGGTCATACCGACCCGCAGTCCGCAGGCGACACCGGCAATGTTCAAGCGTTGGCAGGAGTTGTTTGATCCGGCCAATTATCTGAATGAGATCACCATGCCCTGTTTCTTCTTTTCCGGAACCAATGATTTTGCATTTCCGTTTGATGCGTTCTGGCGTTCAACAGCAAAGTGTTCCGGCGAAGTGCGGCATCTGATCTATCCGGATTATCCGCATAACCACAAAATATCATGGACGGAAAAAGCGGTCGAACTTTTTGCCCAAAAAGTTGTTGCCGGAGAAAACCTGCCGGCAACTGCAGCGACGGAATATGACAATAATAATCTGACAAGTTCAGTTCCGGCGGGAGCTGTAAGTGCTCAATTCTGCTATACGACCGGCTCCGGCACCTGGAATGGCAGACTCTGGAAAACATTGCCAACCGGAATAAACGGCAATAAAGTTTCGGCTGCTGTACCACACAATATGACCGTCGGCTACTTTAATATAACATTCAGCGATGGAACAGTATTGAGTACCCGCCCCTATTTTGTCAACGAAGAAGATTCAACAATAAAAACTATATAAATACAAGGAGTAAAAAAATGACTAAAGAATACCCTCACGGCGACCGTTCCTGGTGGCAGGCGGCACGCTTCGGCATGTTCATTCACTGGGGCGTTTACAGCGTTCCGGCCCGCGGCGAATGGATGCAGACTATTGAAAAGATCCCGACCGAAGAATACAAAGCCCGTTATGTGGATAACTTCGATCCCGACCGCTTTGAACCTGCTAAATGGGCAAAATACGCCAAAGATGCCGGCATGAAATATATGGTTTTTACCGCTAAACATCACGACGGCTTCTGTATGTGGGATAGTTCGTACACCGAATATAAAGCCAAACGCGACTATGTTAAAGAGATCGTGGAAGCCTTCCGTGCCGAAGGTATCCGCACGGGGTTATATTATTCGCTCCTTGACTGGAACCACCCGCAATTCACCATTGACCACAATCACCCGCTGCGGGATCAGGACTGGGCGGAACTCAACAAAACCCGCGATCAGCACCTCTATTGTGAGTATATGCGTAATCAGGTAACGGAACTTTTGACCAACTATGGTCAGATCGACGTGATGTGGTTCGACTTTACCTACGCCAGCCCCGGCGGGAAATACCCCGAAGAGTGGGAAGCCGAAGAACTGCTTGCCCATGTGCGTAAACTTGCCCCGGATATTCTGATCGACGACCGGCTGGGCTTGCCCGGTTCCGGCGATTTCAAAAGTCCCGAACAGTATGTTCCCCGCGACGGCATGCGTGATGCCAACGGTAACGGCGACCTCGTGCCGTGGGAAGGCTGTCAGACCTTTTCCGGCTTGTGGGGTTACGCCCGCGACGAAACCACATGGAAGACTCCGCACCAGCTTATCACCATGCTGGTCGGCCATGTGGCACGGGCGGGCAATCTTTTGCTGAATGTGGGTCCCGATGCCCGCGGCAGATTCGACAAACGGGCGGTAAAAGCTCTGGAAGGCATGGCAGAGTGGATGGATGAACACTCCGATGCTATCTACAACTGCACCATTGCCCCGATGGAATACAAAGAGCCGGAAAACTGCATGTACACCTATAACTCGGAAAAGAAGCGACTCTATCTGCACATTTTCAGTTATCCGGTGAAATTCATCTTCCTGCCGGGATTGCACGAAAAGGTCAAATTTGCCCGCTTTTTGAACGATCACAGCGAAGTAAAAATGATGCCTCCTCCGGCGACACACGGCAATATGACGCCTTGTGCTTCGCAGGATACTTTGATACTGCAAGTGCCGCCCACGGCACCTGATACAGTTGTACCCGTAATTGAATTGATCCTTAAATAACAACCCAAAAGGAGGATTTTATTATGAAAAGTAACGAGTACCTTATTGGTGCATTACAAGGTAATGCACCCGCTTGCAAGCGGCGTTTTACGCTGATCGAACTTCTGGTAGTTATCGCCATAATTGCCATTCTGGCGGCAATGCTGCTGCCCGCACTTTCTGCTTCACGCAACAGTGCAAGAGCCGCCCATTGTGCCTCCAACCTCAAACAGTTGGGCGTGGCGGCACACATGTACACTGCCGACAATCAGGATTACTGTGTACCTTATTACACTCCGGCATACACCGGCGAAGGCAAATGGCTCGACGGCTTCTGGACTGACGCCCGTTACTGGTATGTTCAGCTTGCACCTTACGCCCAGGAACACATGGGGCAGTTTACCGAGGCTCAAAATACCAGCGGCAACAAACGCTCCGGTGCTGCCCGTCTGACGATTTGCGAAGCCAATACCTATACTATGAATTCAGCAGTAAATTACGGTTGGATCGACCGGGCTGGTTTTAATACGCAAGCCAGTAAAACCAAACATTGCTATCCAACTTCCCGCTTGAAATATCCTGAAATCAACGGTTATTGCAGTGATGCCTCCGGTGTAAGACTTAACCGTATGAGCGGGGGAATCGTTTCGGCAACCGATGTACCCACTGCCGCCAATATGATAGCTTTCCCCCATGACGGAAGAACCAATATATTGTTTATCGCCGGGCATGTGGAAAGTAAATCCCGTCAGGAGCTTAACGGCAAAGGGCCTTATCATGCAGCACTACATAACGATATTTTCTATTATATCTACGATGGTATCAACTGATTGTGAAAGGCTGTTTTTATGTATAAAAAATTATTTTCCACCTTTGCCTTGCTGACTGCCGGCGTGCTTTCTGCCAATCAGCTTATCAGCGTGGGCAAAACAACTCAAGCACCGAAAATCGACGGCAAGCTCAACGATGCGTGTTATAAACAAACCCTGCCGATGGCGGGTTTTGTCAATGTAAAAAGTCTGGATCATGCCAAAGATCAGACCGAAGTGCGGTTTGTCCGCGACAATGAATATTTGTATTGTGCGATCAAGGCGTTTCAGAAAAATGCGGTGGCTCTGCCGGAGATCACTCCGACCAGAAATAATTCCGACATCTGGAAATATGACTCAATAGAGATGTTTTTCCTGATCGGCAACATGGTTCGCCAGTATATGTTTGATTATGCCGGCAGCAGCTGTGTTATGGATGCTTATCAGAATGACCGCCACACCTGGGATCGCTCCAACTTTGCCAGCAAGGTCAGAATCGCCGCCAGCCGCGGTAAAAATTTCTGGGCATTGGAGCTTGCCATACCGCTTGCCGAACTCGGCAAAGGCGATGTAAAATTCAACATCGTCCGCAATCACGCCCGCAAAGGTTATTCGGCGTGGGCAAGGCTGGAAGAAATCAACTGGATGGCGACCGATAAATATGCTGTTATGCAGTTTACCGATAAGGTTCCGGGACTGAAATTTGATATTCTGCCTGAACTCAAGCTCAAAAGTCAGGTCAGATTCAATATAAAATCCGCCAAAGCTGTAAATGTTAAATTCGATGCGGCGGGCAGGATTTTCAGCAAAAGCATTGCCGACGGCGTTGTGGAGTTCAAATACGGTTTGCCTGCCGACAAAAAATCCACCAATCTGGTGATCACCTGTCCGCAGGGCAAAAAGCTCTACGATTACACCTACGCCCAGCCGCGGGGCACGCTTTCCATAAAGCCGGTAAATCTTACCAATAACACCATCATCCTTGACCGGGGTTTGCAGTTGGAGTCCCGCATTATCTGGTCGAGCAAACATAATCTGCCCAACGCCGTGCGTGGTCAAGGCTACCGGGTCAAGATCAACAACTCCATTATTTTTGAACTGCCTGAAGGCATTGCCCTGCGTAAAGGTAAAAAAATCGGCGAAAAAACCGTTGACGGCAAAAAAATCATCATCTGGGAGCAGAAAGAACGCTATGCTCATAACGCTTCCGGCTGGATCAAGAGCTTTTTCACCGCCACCCTGCCCGACGGTGAAAGTGGCAAATTACGCTATCAATTACGCTGGAAAGACGGCGTACAGCCGTGGAGCGAAGTCAACTACAAGATCGTAACGGTCAAACCGGCCCCCATGCCCAAAAAGTTTATCAGCAGTTTCTATAACTTGTGGCCGGATCTGGCTCAAGCCAAGTCGCTTTCCCGCGTGGGAATGAACACCTTTGCTGTACGCAACTACAGCGACAGTGCCGTACAGCTTTCGCTGGCTCTGCAGAAAGCCGGATTCTATGTATCGCGTGCCGGATATTTCTGGCCCGCCGGTGCCAAACACGGCGGCGGCCGCCTTTACGACAAATGGACACGCGATGACCGCAGTGCCCGGGCACGGGATATTGGTGGATTCTACATACCCAACGATGACAGTTTTGCCATTTCGCCGACCTATCGCGGTAAGCATTATGTTGAGGCAATCAATACGGAAATAGAGTTCTGCAAAAAAGCCAATATCAACTATTTTCCCTTTGATATGGAAGGCTACATCCAGAAATCCGGCAACAAAGGCGATTTCAGCATCCGGACATTGGAGCTCTTTAAAAAGCACTGGGCGGAGAAATATCCCGATAAAAAGTATATTGACCCTAAAGTTTTTGAAAAAGCCCCCAAAAAATACCCGTTCTATCACACCGCATGGGTGGAATTCAAATGCGATCAGTGGGCGGATTTCTTTGCGGAAATGAAAAAGCGTTTTGCCGAAGGGCTGGGCAAAGATTGCAAAAGCTCGCCCCGCGACGGAGTGTTTTTCAGCGAATGGAGTTTCCGCCGTCCGTGGACAGAAGAAGGCCGCAACCAGTGTCTGCGTAACGGCAATTTCTTCAAAGTCTTTGATACGATCGAAGTGGATATTTATACATCTATGGACAGAGGCGTACGCGAAACCCAGGAAAAACTCGACAACTTTGCCAAGACCTATCCGGATATAAAAATAAATGTATTTTTAACCCCCAGTCCGCACGCTCTCGGCGGTTATCACTACGGCTCGAATGCTCCGCTTTACAAAGATGACTACAAATACGCCTGTATGGAAGCCTTTTCGTGGGGCATGAAAGGTATCATCGGCTGGCATTACGGCCTTGCGGATGTCGATACTTTGCGGCAGACCTCTGAAGCAATGAACATTCTTGCCAAAATCGAAGATATTGTTATGCTGGGTACGCCGTTCAAACTGACCACCGATCTCAAAAACATTGATGTAACTGATAACTTCTACGGCAAAAAAGCCACCTGGAAAAACCAACCGCCGGTGTTCACCCGCGGCGTGGCTTACAAAGATAAAGCCATCATCAGCGTATCTGAATACCTCACCGGCAAAGCTATGCAAGTAACCGTAAATTACGCACCCGGCAAAGCCGTTACCCTGAAAGATCTGGAAACCGATCAGGTGGTGGCAACCATGAAAGCCTCCGACAAGAGCTTTACCATCCAGTTGGAGCCGGAACGCCGCTGCAAACTTTTGCTGGTAGAACCTGTTAAATAATATAGGAGTAAAAAAATGAAAAAATTCTTCTTTTCCGCCGTCGCCGCAGTTGCACTTATAACTGCCAACGCCGAAACCTTTAATCTGGAAGGCCCCATGTCCATGCTCAAAAAAGAGTGGCGTGACGGCACCATGACCGGCAAAAATTCCTGTTCCGGCAAAATCAACGGCAAAGTTTATAAAGATGTATGGCACTTCTGGTGCGTGGAGTCGGGTGTAACGCCGGATACGGTGAAATTTGCACCCCTCAACGCCATTTCGCCCGACAGTTCCGGTGCCAAAACATGGAAGAATTACATCCCCATTCTGGCATACAAAACCAAGCCCAACGGCGATTTTCTTTTCCCGGCATTGCTCAATAGAAGTATGACCATCGTGCATACCAAGCTTACTTACGGCATGGCTTACGGAGTGAAAAACCCCTTCGACAGCGAAGTAACTTGCTACATCGAAGGCAGATTGTGGCACAGCGAAGAAGCAAAAATCTATGTTTGCAAGATGGATAAAGAAAATAAATTGAGTGTTATTGTGGAAGATAACAACCCCGACGCCGTGGAAAACATCATGCAGACCTACCGCAACGGCAGCAAATCCAACCGCCACTATATGAAATTGCAGGTCGAAGTCAAGCTGCTGCCCGGCGAATTTGTGGTTATTCTGGGCACCCGCCCGGATGTCAACGGCAAATATGTGGAGAAAAATGGCGTAGGCACTTTCCGTATCGACGGCTGGGGCAAGGCATGGAACCCCATAATTTCCTTTGAAAAATAAAGGGGGTTGACTCTTTTTCCCCTCCCCAAACCCCACCCCTTTTTTCCAAACCTTTTATTGTTATTCATCTTTTTGCTCCGCAAAAAGATGAATAACCTTAACGTTTAAGAAAATAGAAAAACCCTGTCCGGCGAAGCGTACTTTGTACTTGGTTCTTCGGGAAGGCGGTTGCGGTAATTGGCGGCAATACAAAATCCGTTATTTTCCATTAAGCAGGTATGCCACTAAAAAATAAAAAAAACTTTTTTTACGCCTTGAAAAATCATAACTTCCAGATATATTAAATCATTACAAACAATAAAGCAGATATGTTACTGACAGGATTCAACCGAAAATGACTAAAAAAACGCTTGCAGTTCTTACCGCCGGAATAATTGCCGCCCAGCTTACCGGAGCCGAAAAGATTTATCCGCAGGAATTCAAAGTATTCCTGTCCGATAAAATCACCACCGAAAATGCCGCCTCTTTGCGTTTTGAAGACGATGTTCTGCTTCTGGATGAAAAAACGCAAATTCCGGCACAAAAAGTCAAGATCGACGGCAATATACTCGATTTGCGTAAGCTCGATCCCGGTAAAAAATTCCAGTTTGCCGCCATAACCGCCGCTGTTTATGCCGACAAACCCGGCAAATTGCGTATGGGTATGGGAGCGGATTGGTGGTTTGACTGCTATTGCAATGGAAAATTTGTTTTCGGTACCACCCAGTCCGGCAATCTTTTCTGGCCGCCTACGGTTACAAGTTTTGTTTTTGAACTGCCGCTGCGTGCCGGACGCAATGAACTTACCATCTTTACCCGCAGCGGTATCGGCGGCTGGACGGTGGCGGTCGGCGAACCGCCGGCTGATGCCCAGTTGAACAAGCCCCGCCAACTGCCTCTGCCGGCCAAAGTGCTGTATGGGCCTTACCTGACCAATCCGGGTGCCGACTCCATTACTGTAAGTTATGTAATTCAGGGCAGACAGCCCCTTGAGCTTGAATACCGCAAAAAAGGCAACAAAGTCTGGAAAAAAATCCAGATCCTCCGCGGCGGTCAGCTCCTTGATGAAGGGCCGGTCATGCGTTTTGACCTCAAAGATCTTGCCCCCGATACAGTATATGAATACCGGGCACTCAAACGCGTTGGTACTGAACTGCGTCAGAGCGAACCCGATGAAGTACGCACATTCCGGACTTTCAGCAGTAAAAATCAGAATTTTTCTTTCTGGATCATGGCTGATACCCAGACGGATAACTTTTCCAAGCTCAAACACCTGAAAAATCTGCTCGATAAACGCCGGGAACTGGCAAAAGCGGATATGTTCCTGCATCTGGGCGATTTCAGCAGTAATCAGGATGATATAGAGCTTTCGCTTTTTGACAGTTTCCTCAAGCTCATCCCGAAGCATCAGCTCATTGTACCCATGCGGGGCAACCATGAGTTCGATGGAGCCCAGTCCGGACGCTATCTCAAATATCTTGCCAGCAAGGATAACAAAAGTTATCAGGCATTCAGAATAGGCAATATATTCTTTATAATTCTGGATACCGGGCATCATCTGCCCAAAGATTCCAAAAACAGTTTCCAGAAATTTACCGGTTTGAACGAGCTTGATACTCTGTTAGCTGAACAGACCGCGTGGCTCAAAGAAGTGGTCAAAAGCAAAGATTTTGCCGAAGCAGATTACCGCATGGTTTTTGCTCACATAGCTCCTCACAGCCAGAGAGATGAGTTCAATCACATGCTTCCGAGATTACGCAAGATGACCAGAGATGTATTCAAAGGCAATCCGGCACCGTATCCGGTGGATCTGTGGTTTGCCGGACACACCCATGTTTACAAGGTAACTCCGGCGGATAAAGAATGGAACTTCCCGGTGATAATTCCCGGCGGCGGAGCCAGAAAATTTGTCAACGGCGTCGCAGTGCTGGTGAAAGTCAAAAACAATCAGATATTCATCGAAACCATGGACAGTGACGGCAAAACCCGGGATAAATTTGAGTTGAAAAACAAATCTTTGCTCAAAAAGTAATATTTACGCTTGCATTTTGCTTTTATGGAGTTATATTGATAGCATTATGAAAAACTCAAAAGCTACAATCTTGAATATTTGCAGTTGGCGTTGGCGGTTTTGACCGCCGGAACGCAGAGTTTTGTTGTGCCTGTGGCGGTTTGCAAAAATATGCGAACCGCTTTTTTTATGACAAGATGCCTTCCGGATAAACTTTCCGGAGGGCTTTTTTAATGAATGTTTTTACAGATTTTAATATATAAAGGAAACAAAAAATGGATTCACACTACGGTATTTACGGCGGACAATATATCCCCGAAGCATTGATGAGTGTACTCAACGAGCTGGAAGAAGCGTATCTTGCGGCTAAAGCAGATCCGGCTTTTCAAGCGGAACTGGACGAGTTGCTGACCAATTACATCGGGCGTCAATCGCCGCTGTATCACGCCAAGCGGTTGTCGGAATATTGCAATGGAGCTCAAATTTACCTCAAACGCGAAGATCTCAACCACACCGGGGCTCACAAAGTAAATAACACTATCGGTCAGGCTCTGCTGGCAAAACGCATGAACAAGCATAAACTCATTGCCGAAACCGGTGCGGGTATGCACGGTGTGGCGACTGCCACTGTAGCGGCACTGCTGGGCTTGGAGTGCAAAGTATTTATGGGTGCAGTCGATGTGGCCCGGCAGGCTCCGAATGTTGACCGCATGAAAGTTCTCGGTGCCGAAGTAATCGCCGTGGAATCCGGCAGTGCCACCTTGAAAGACGCTATGAACGAAGCGATCCGCTACTGGGCAGAAAATGCTCACGATACCTTTTACTGCATCGGTACAGTTGCCGGACCGCACCCCTACCCGGCGATCGTCAAAGATTTTCAATCCGTTATCGGCAAAGAAGCCCGGATACAGTGCCTGAAAAAAACCGGCAAACTCCCCGATGAAGTTATTGCATGTATCGGCGGCGGAAGTAACGCCATGGGGATTTTTGCCGGATTTCTGGCAGATGAAAGCGTAAAACTTACCGGCGTGGAAGCCGGCGGTTCGGGCATTGCTTCGGGCAAACACGCCGCCAGCATCAACGGCGGCACGGTTGGTATCCTCCACGGCTGTAAAACTTATCTTTTGCAGGAAATTACCGGGCAGATCACCGAAACGCACTCCGTCTCCGCCGGACTTGACTACCCCGGAGTAGGCCCGGAACACAGTTTTCTTGCCGATACCAAGCGGGCAAACTATACTGTAATAAATGATGACGAAGCAATAGCGGCGTTTGATACACTTTCGCGTCTGGAAGGGATCATTCCGGCATTGGAATCCAGCCACGCCATAGCCCAGGCGATCAAAACGGCTCCAACTTACAGCAAAGAAAATATTATAATCGTAAATCTTTCCGGCAGAGGAGATAAAGATATGGAAAATGTCCGCAACTACAAGGAGAATCACCGATGAACCGTTTTCAGAATATATTTTCCGGCAATAAAAAAGCCCTGATCGTATTTGATTGTGCCGGTGCCCCGGATATGGATACTTCGGCTCAACGCATTGAAGAAATCATCCGCTCCGGAGCTGACATTGTGGAGTTGGGCATACCTTTTTCCGACCCCATGGCGGATGGAGCCGCCATTCAGAAAGCCTATCAAACCGCCTTGCAGAACGGTGCGGATTTGAGCAAGATCATTGCCATGCTCAAAACCATCCGGCAGAATCATCCGGAAGTCGGGTTGATAATTTCCGGCTACTGCAACATCTTTCTGCAATACGGTTATGACAAACTTTTTGCCGAATTATCGGAGCTGGAAATCGACGCCTTGCGGATACTCGATCTGCCTTGCGAAGAATATGCCGAAATCGCCCCCTATGCCGCCAAATACAATATCAATACAGTTATATCAGCAAGCAAGACCACTTCGCCGGAGCGTCTGAAAAAAATGCTCGCGCTCCCCGGCAGTATCATCTATTGCGACAACGCTCAAACTGCCGCAGCAGTCAAAGCACAAACCCAACTGCCGACTGCCCTGTGTTCAGACAACAGAGCTGATGCTATTATCATTGATACAGAAGTTGTCAGAACCCCGTGCGGCAAACTTGCAGAACTGGTTGCAGAATATAAAAACAGATTGTAAAAAACAGCTGAACAAATGTAAATATCGCCGATAATAGAATTTTTTTCTTGCAAGCATGCGTGATAAATTATACATTAAATAAATGGTTCAAACCTTATTTATAAACAAGGAGAAAGAAAAATGCTTAAAGTCGGTTATGCCCAGGAAGTGATGACCCCACCCACCGGAATTGATCTTGCCGGATACTTCATTG
>SUVS01000008.1 GCA_015061885.1 Lentisphaerota bacterium | reverse complement strand
GGGGGGGAGAGTATGGGAGAGTATGGGGGAAGTATGGGGGAAGTATGGGGGAAGTATGGGGGAAGTATGGGGGAAGTATGGGGGAAGTATGGAAATAGCCCCCAAGCACCACACCGGCAAGCAGTACGCAGTGTACTGCTTTGCCGACATCCCCGGCGGCAAGTTATTCCCATACTCTCTCATATTTTCCCATATTCTCCCAAACTCTCCCATAAAAAGCCGCCATCAACCTTACAGCCAGCGAATGCGGCGAAAAAAAAAGCTGCCGTCCTTCAGACAGCAGCCTCTGCGAGCTTTATTATTTAGTCACTTTTTTCAGCGAGCATTTGCTGATCAGGATACTTTCTTTGCAGTTGGCGGGCAACGATACCCACAACGATACATCGCCATTTTTGACCGGTTTTGCGGGGGCGGTGAATTCGGATTTGACCGTCAATGTTCCCGGTTCTTTGCTGGTGTTTTTGAAAGTTTTGGTCTCTTTATCCATACGCACCCGCAGGGTGATACCGGTTTTGGCGGGGATATTTTTTACTTCCACATCCAATAAATATGTCGCTCCGGCTTCGGGCTTGAAATTCTGGGCAACGATCCATGCACCTTTTTCCGTGGTACGGCAGATTTCGACACCCTTTGCTGTAACCGTAAGTTTGGCGATCTTGCTGGGCTGCCATTTGCCTTTCAGAATTTCCGGTCCGACATTTGCCGCCGCCATGGCAACTGATGCGGCACATACTGCGGCAAGAAAAACAGAGAGTTTTTTCATAATTTGTTCTTTCTTTTTATCTGGTATTGAAAATAAAACATCAAATGTAGATAAAGTTACAGCAAAATACCAATTTGTCAAATATAAAAATGATTTTTTTGTATGATTTGATAAATTTGTCATGTATTATCTTTGAAAAAAACATTTTTTGTAATAAAGTATAAGCTATACAGGAGTAATTTATTCGGAATACATTGGGTATTATGAAAAATTTATTTGGCAAAATTGTCTGTATTGCAGTTGTATGTACAGCCGGTACAATGCCGCTGGCAGCTCAATATGAAAAATGGAACATGGCGTTCGGTGTACCTTTCCTGAATAAGAACGGCGTTTGGTACAGTAGCGAATTTGAACGGAATATACGGTCCGCCAGCGGGATCGGTTTTCATGGCGATAAAGCCTTGCGTATCAACAACCGCACTAAAAACCCGATATTGGGTATATCTCCCAATGAGATCAGGGCAAATTATACCCCCGCAGGACAACTTGCGGTTATAGATGTGTTTTTCAGCAATAAAGGCGATAACGCCGATATTAAAAAAATCCGCAAACTGATACGAGATACCGCCCGTACTCTGGAGAAAAAACTTACCGGCATTGGCGGCACTCCGGCAAGATGCGATTACGGACACCGTAAAATGCAGAACAATGCTCTGAAATGGAGTTGCGGCAAAACCGATATTATACTTGAATATGTAAACAAAGAATATGTTGTATTGCATATATGTTATCCGGTACAGAATGTTCCGGCGGCAATGACGGCAAAAAAAGATGTTTCGGTCAAAAATGCGGATGTTTCGGAAAATGTTGCAAGCAATTTATTTGGCGATGTATATATAGAAAATATTCCCATGGTAGAGCAGGGCAATAAAGGTTACTGTGTACCGGCAACGGTGGAACGGGTATTGCGGTATTACGGTATAAACAATATCAATATGCATCAGCTTGCCGATGCCGGGAATACCCGTCAGGGCGGCGGCACTTCATCGCGGGAGATGTTCAAAGGTATATCGTCAGCCTGCCGCCGTTCCGGTTTGAAGATGAATTCTCCGGGCGAAGTCCGTTTGAAGATGATAAAAAAATATATAGATAAAGGTATTCCGCTGTTCTGGAGTATGTATTCAAATGCCGAATATGAAAAACTCCGCAGCCGGAACCGCTATTTGCGGGAAAGAGCCGCTTCGCCGCAGGAATGGGCCGAGAAAAACAAAAAACTTACTGTTTCACGCGATGGCGATGGGCACATGTGCCTGATAATCGGATACAATGAATTAAGCCGGGAAATCGCGGTCAGCAATTCATGGGGCGGAGCCGAAGTTCATCCCAGCTGGGTTCCGCTGCATATAGCAGTAAAAGTTTCACAGGGCAGCACTGTTGTGCTGATGCCGCGTTGAAGATCAGCGTATTTCGCATAAAAACGCATCAAACTTTTGCGTGTTGCAGAGTTTACCGTTGTAAATGCCGATAAATCTGCTGTTCAATGAGCCGCCGGCAGATTTGTCGGTTTGCACTTTGCCGGGGCCGGAAGTGTTATTCAGCCAACGCCATTTGCCGTTTTTGCGATAGCCGCCGAGAGCGATCCGCAGATTTTTATATGATTTGAGTTTTTTTGCCATAAAAGTTGTTTCCGCAGAATTTGCCGGAATCGCCAGCGTGCCGCCCAGCAATTCGGCGAGCCGCTTGGCGGTGTACCAATCCACCGGCGATTTCAGCAGAAAATAGTGCTTGCCTTTGAATTTGAATTCAGATAATATCAGCGGACTTTTTACACTGCCGAGCCGGGGAGCGTGATAACCTTTTGACGCATATTTTATCATCGTTAAAGGTGCGGTATCGCTGTTGCTGATACCTGACCAGAAACCGTGATCCCAGGTCATGGCATCATAAAGATGATTATCGTGATTGTTGAGCCATTCGCCGTTATCGACCAATGTTCTGTCCTGCCATTGCCATTGCTGACCGTTACGGATGGCGGAAGTTATAAGCGGCAGATTTTGCAAACGCCCGCTGGCACGGAACAGCCTGTTACGGAGTTTGGCATCTTGCAGAATCACCGGCTGACTGCCCAGTAATCTGTTCCATTCTCCGGCGATCCGGCTTTGCCACCGGCTGTGTTTGCCGCCTAATAATTCGTAAATGTCAAGTTTATCTTTTATAATGTATTCCTGCCCGGTGAACCAGTTGTTTTCAAAATAGTCCATATTGCCGGGGGCGATGACCAGACGGAATCCGCTCCATTTATTTTCCAACATATCAATATCGCATTTTTGTGCAATAATATTGCTGATACGCCGGTCGCGGAAACTGGCTCCGCAGTTGATTATACGCGGTGTTTGTCCGGGCTGGGTGGCTTTCTGCAAAACACTTTCGGCGGCATTGCCGAGCATATCATAGATCCCCAGCGTGCCGCCGGAGAGCTGACGCACCGGTTGCGGCTGATACATGCTGTTGCCGCCATGCCAGGCAAAATCTTTGATATTTTCGTTTTCGTGAATAAAATTGCCCGCACTTGTCCATGCTCCTTGCAGCACAAAATTCCATTCATTGTAGTAGGGCAGCCGGATGATGTAATTTTCCGGCAGTATCCCCAGCTTTTGAGCTTTTAAGGTAAGAATACGGCAAAAATCAATGCGGTCGTTCCAACTCAAGCCGGTCGCCGGTAAATTATTATCTTCAAGCTCAAGACCATGATTCGGCATGACCGTTTTCAGTAATCTGCCGGTTACCTCGCAATCAGCCATCCAGTACCCGGAAGCCGGTTCGCCGGGCAATCCTCCGGCAGGGATATATTTGAATTTCATATCCGGCAGCTGGGGGAAAAACCACTCCAGACCGGGGAGGGGGCCCGCCCATTTTTCAGCAAGTTTCTCCTGCAGAAGCGTTACCGTGGAATCCAGATCGCCAGCGGATATATCCGCAAGGTTTTCCGCCAGCGGCGATGCCTGAAAGTTCCGGTATTTCATCAATGCTTCAAAAAGTTCACTGTTGTTTTCCGGCAGCGGGTCTTGCGGGATCCCCAGTTGCAGGATCCGGAATTCTTCTTCGCTCCACAAACGCAAAGTCGAATCGGCAAGGCGGCAGTAACGCTCGGTGGTATCCCAGTCCCCCGCAGTCCGGGCATTGGCGGCCATTTCGGCAACTGTTTTCAGCCGCCACGCCCGTGCCTGATTGCCGGTTATGGCGGCAATTCTGTTTATATGTACTTCGCGGTCGTTCAGCAAATCAATGGTTTTGTAGATAAAATCTATCTGATTCTTTTTAGCTATACGGATATTGTGTTTTTGCGAAAGAGCCAGTATCACCCCCAGTGCCATGGCAATAAACACCAGAATCACCGAAATCAGACTCAAACGCCATGTTACCGGGTGCTGTTTGCGGTAACTGCGTAAATTTTCCAGTTCCTCATCAATAAAAGTAGTTTCCCTGATCGACGACGGCAGTGCCGCCCTGAACGCTTCCGGCGTAAAAAAGCGGTTGCGGGGATCCGGCGAACACGCTTTCAGCAATACATTTTTAAATTGCCGCCACGCCCGCAACGGTACTGTTATGGGCACTTCCGGAAAGTTTTCCGGCAACAGTCCGGTCAATGCACAATAAAGCACTTTGCCCAGACTGTATAAGTCATGGCCGTACCCCACCGGATCGCCATCCGCGATTTCAGGCGGCAGAAAATCCAGCGTGCCGACTACTTTTGAACGCACCCCGGTATTGGAAATCAAACCGATGTCGCTGAGTTTGGGCTGACCGTTGATAAAAACAATGTTGGCGGGTTTTATATCCCGATGTGCCAGATCGTATTCGGACAGATGCTCCAGGGCATCGAGCAGATTGTTTGCCAGTTCCAGCACTTTTTCCGGCTCCAGCCGCCCGCCGCGTTCCAACCGGTGGGCGAGGGTGTCGGCAATATATTCTTCGGAAAAATCACCATGCAGCATATTGTCAGCGGCTTCCATTGTGTAATAGAAGAAGTTTTCGGTTTCGCCTACATGCAATACTTCGATAAGTGCTTTGTGGTTTTCAATACTCTGGCGGTAATGACGCAAGCCGATAAGTTCCATCCGCCAGACATTGCTGCCGCTGGCAATAGGTATGATTTTGAGGGCTACTACCTTATGGGTAATATCCTCCGCCAGATATACTTCGCCGTAAGCTCCGCTGCCGCAGAACTGAACGATAGTGTATCCGGCAAAGACATCATCTTTTTCCAGGTGATGCTGAATTTGACTGCCCGCCATTATAAAAATCCTGACTCTATAACTTCCCCAAAAATAAAAACTCTTATTAATCTAACAAGAAAAGTGCGATTTTTCAAGTCTGCAATACCAAAAAAGTCGAAAAAAAACTCTTTTGTAATGCGACATGCTCCGGGCAGTTGCATCTCTTATTCCGGCACCAACACTTTATCCAATACTCCCTGACAGTATGATATAGCCATTCCGTAATTGGTTATGGGGATATTGTTCCTGACTGCACATTCGATCCGCCAAAGCGTTTCTTTGCGGTTGAGCATACAACTGCCGCAATGGATTATAAGTTTGAAATCACTGATGTTTTCCGGGTAATCCCTGCCGGGGGCAAAGGTGAAATCCAATGTTTTGCCGGTGGCTTTTTTCAGCATGGCAGGGAGTTTGACTCTGCCGATGTCTTCACATGTAGGGTGGTGAGTACACGCTTCGGCGATCAGAACTTTATCGTTATCCTGCAGCTGCTGTATTGCACGGCACCCTTGCATGAAAACAGTTGTATCGCCTTTCAGCCGGGAAAACAGCACCGAAAATGTGGTGCATGGTATATCCGGCGGAGTATTTTCGATCATCATTTTTACTACTTGCGAATCGCAGATGACCAGCGATGGCCGCGGATTCAGTTTTTTTATCAACTCCGGATAGCGATCTTCTTTGACCACCAGAGTCATGGCATTATGGTCAAGAATATCTCTTATTGCCTGAACTTGCGGCAGGATCAATCTGCCTTTAGGTGCGGCAATATCAAGCGGCACAATCAGCACTGCCAGTTCGCCGGGCTTGAGCAGATCGCCCGCCAGCGGCGGCATTTGCAGAAAACTTTCCGGCAGATTTTTCAATAAAACATTCCGCAGATCATTGACAACTTTTTCGCGTGAACTGCCATGCAGAGCGGTCGTCTGCACCACTGCATCGGATTTTTTACCGAGCAACTCCAGAAATTCACCGGTAACACTTTGTGTATCGCACTTATTGACGACTGTGATCAGTTTGAGTTTATGCAATGCCGCCGTTTGAGCTATGGATTCTTCGGTTTCGCCCCAAACTCCCGGCGTGGTCACCAGCAAAGCAATATCCGCCCGGTCAAAAATTTTATTTGTGCGTCTGATCCGTTCTTTTCCCAGTTCACTGGTGTCGTCCAATCCGGCGGTATCTATGAGCAGTACGGGGCCGATGGGCGATAACTCCATAGCTTTTTCAACCGTATCGGTAGTGGTTCCGGCAACGGCACTGGTGATTGCCACATTCTGACCGGCGAGCAGGTTTATCAGACTTGATTTACCGGTGTTGGTTCTGCCGAACACGGCAATTTGCAATCGCATGGATTTTACAGTTCCGGACATATAGTTTCCTTGTATTTTTACATATTTTTTCATATTTTATTAAAAAATAGCACTCAATTTGAAAAAGTAAACTCTAAAATAGTTGCAATTTCGTAAAAATGCAATAATTTATGTAAAGAGCTATTTTCAAAAAAATATTTTAAGTGTTTAGAAAAGGATCGTTTTTTATGACTCTTACCCGTTATGGTATCCGCGAATGGGGCGGCGGTGGTGTGTTGGCTTTGGTTTTGCTGGTCGGTTGTTACTTTCTGGCAAAATATGTTAATTTGTATCTGGGGATCATTCCCGGTGTGTTGATCGTATTGGTTTACGGCTTTACAGCATTCTTTTTCCGCAACCCTCGGCGTAAACTGCCTGAAGATCCGGAGCTTTTGATAAGTCCTGCCGACGGTACGGTGCGGGATATAACTGTGGTGGAAGATTTTGATCAGGCTCCGTTTGAAGGCAAGGCATTGCGTATAGGTATATTTCTGTCGGTTTTAAGTGTGCATGTGAACCGGGTTCCGGCGGAACTTCAGGTCATCAGCAAACATTACCGCGAAGGCAAATACCTCGATGCCCGCAATCCGGAGTGTGCCAGAGAAAACGAAGCTATGACCATTGCCGGTAATGCTTCGGCAGCCGGAAAAACTTTCCCCATGGCGATCCGCCAGATTTCCGGTGCCATTGCCAGGAGGATAGTCTGCCCGGTGGAGCCGGGTACGGTCATCAAACGGGGCAATATCTACGGTATGATAAAATTCGGCAGCCGTACAGAACTCTATCTGCCGGCGGATGACAGTTTTGAAGTTCTCGTGAAAGTTGGCGATAAGGTAAGCGGCGGCAGTTCTGTAATTGCCAGAATCAAAAAGGTTGACTGATAATGAACAAATCTACTAACTATTCGCCGTACCGCCGCCGCAAGGTGGCTCGCAAAGATGGTTTTGCCAGCCGTACCAAACGGCGTTTACGCTGGCTGCCCAATACACTGACACTTTGCAATTCGTGGTGCGGTTTTGTATCAATACTCTGGACTTTAAGCATATACGAAAGTTCCACCAATACTTATGATGTGGTTCTTGTAAGCTCACTGATAATCCTCGGAGCAATGGTCTTTGATGTACTTGATGGTTTTGCCGCCCGTATGCTCAATGCTACAAGCATGATCGGTCTGCAAATGGATTCGCTGGCTGATATGGTAACATTCGGCGTAGCTCCGGCGGTGCTTATGGCGGTTACTACGCACTGGCTGCAGGGGGTTCAGACGACTATGGGCGTAAGAATAACTTATTTATTGTGTGCTGTTTATGTGGGCGGAGCGGCTTTGCGGCTTGCCACTTACAATGTAAAAGCCATGGAGCATACCGGCGACAGCGATGTCTTTCACGGTTTGCCTTCGCCGGGTGCGGCGGCGGCGATCGTCAGCGTGCTGCTGGCTATGCGGGCATGTGATCTGGACTTGAAAAATTGGGTGATGGTGCTTCCGGTATATGCCGCCATATTGGGTATATTGATGATAAGTCCACTGCCTTACCGGCATCTGGGTAAATGGCTGCTTACCCGCAAAAATAATCAGCCGGTCAAGATCATGATTCTGATCGTGTTGCTGTTTGCGGTAGGTATTTTCCGTGAATATGCGATTTTTACAGTAATAACACTTTATGTATTGAGCGGACCGGCAGCTGCGTTGTATCGTTTGATATTCCGCAAAGGTAAAAGTAAATAATAACAGGGTAACATAGTTATGAATTTTCTGATAACCGGCGGAGCCGGATTCATTGGCGGACATTTGACTGAAAAACTGCTTTCGCTGGGGCATAAAGTAACAGTTATAGATAATTACTCGACCGGTTCACCGCGTAATCTTTCCCGGGTATGCGGCAATGCCGGATTGCAGGTCATTGAAGATGATCTGCTCGAAACTGCCAATCTGGAAAAACTAATCAGTGGCAGTGATGTGATCTATCACCTTGCCGCCGCAGTCGGGGTGGAACTGGTCGTGCATGATCCGGTGCGTACTATCCGCACAAATGTTGAAGGTTCTGCCCGGGTGCTGGAATTGGCCGCCAAGTATCACAAACGGGTCATTCTGGCTTCGACCAGCGAGGTTTACGGCAAATCGGCAAATCAGGAATTCAACGAAAACGACGATCTGCTGATCGGCTGCCCGGTGCGTTCCCGCTGGTCATACGCCTGCAGTAAACTGCTGGATGAGTTTTATTTGATGGCATATCACCGCAACATGGCTTTGCCGGGAACGGTGGTGCGTTTTTTCAATACCGTAGGTCCCCGTCAGACGGGGCAGTATGGTATGGTGATACCCCGTTTTGTCCAGGCGGCGTTGAATGGTCAGCCGCTTAAAGTGTATGGCAGCGGCGAGCAGAGCCGTTGTTTCTGTCATGTGTTTGATACCGTGCGGGCATTGGTGGCTCTGGCTGATTGCCCGGAATCCATTGGCAGAATATATAATATCGGCAATACAACACCGGTTTCGATCCGGGAACTTGCTGAACAGGTGATCCGGCTGTTGAACAGTTCTTCAAAAATCGAGCTTATACCTTACGAACAGGCTTACGAACACGGTTTTGAAGATATGCTCCGCCGCAAACCCGATACCAGAGCCATCAGGGATTTGATAAACTGGCAGCCGGAACACGATCTCGTGGATATAATCAACGATGTGGCCGCAGATCTGCGGGCGTAATTGCTATGAACAGCGATACATTGGTAATACTGATCCACGGTTTCTGCCGCGGGGCAGAAGATATGCAGTTCTGGAAAAAGAGCCTGTCTTCGGAGTATCCCAATATAATCACGCCCGATCTGCCGACGACTTTTTCCAGTTTTGAAAAATGTCTGGATGTATTGAGTCAGAACATTGCTGCGGCGGAACCTGAAAAATATAAACAGCTCTATTTTGCCGGACACAGTATGGGCGGCTTGCTGGCAAGAGCTTATCTGCAGAAATTCCAACCGGGAAATGCCGCCAGACTGGTTTGTGCCGGAACTCCCCACCGGGGGAGCAGACTTGCCGATATAGCATTGATGGTGCCCGGAACAGGGCGTATATGGCAGCCGCTCAACGCTTTGAAAACATCCGCCAGAGAGAATATCGTTACTCCGGATATACCCGGATTGGAAATCGGAGTCATAATCGGCATGAATAACGCTCATTGGCCCGGTAAACTTTTTTTAAGCAATAATGCCGACGGTCTGGTGGAAAGTTTTTCTGCCCATGCCGACGATGCTAAAAGTGTGGCATATACTCAAGTGCCCCATGACCCCATGCAGTATGATCTGAAAATAGCTCAACTGATAAAAGAATTTTTCCGGAGCGGGGAATTTCCGGTTGCTTACCAAACAGTGTAAGTTGTAATATTCCGCATTTTTTTACTTGCCGCGTGGTTTGCAAACTTGCAATATATTTCTTTGATGCTATATTTCCATATAAAATATATCGTCAAAGAAACATAATGAGGTGTGGTATGAAAATTTTGGTTACCGGCGGCAGCCGTGGTATCGGTAAAGGTATTGTTAAAGAATTACTGGCGGCAGGTCATCAGGTCGGCTATTGCGGCCGTAAGGCGGTCGATCCGGCAAGCGTACCGGAAAATGCGGCGTTTTTTCAAGCCGATGTCAGCGATATAGCCGGGCATGATGCGTTGCTTGATGCGTTTGAAAAGCATTTCGGTTCAGCTCCTGATATGCTGGTGAACAATGCCGGTGTTGCTCCTGAAGTCAGAGCCGATTTGCTGGATATGCCAATAGAGAGTTTTGAACGCGTTATGCGGATAAATCTTGAAGGTCCTTTCTTTCTTACCCAGAATGTTGCCCGCCGGATGGCAAAAGCCGCTGAACAGGAAAATGCCGATAGCCGGAAGTTCCGGGCGATCGTCAATATCGGTTCTGTTTCGGCAGATGTGGCAAGCATCAACCGCGGTGAATATTGCTTGAGCAAAAGTGCCGTTACTATGGCAACCAAACTTTTTGCTGTACGCCTGGCTGATCTGGGTATCGGGGTTTACGAACTGCGGCCGGGGATCATCAAAAGCGATATGACTGAATGTGTTACTGCCAAATACGACAAACTTATTGCCGAAGGTCTGACCTTGCAGCGGCGTTGGGGACAGCCCGAAGATATTGGCAAAGCAGTGGTCATGCTTGCCTCCGGAGCGTTGGCTTATTCCACCGGGCAGATCATCGGTATTGACGGCGGCATGACAATCAGCCACTTTTGAGGAATCACAATGGAATACACTACTCAAAAAGTTCATACGCTGGTCATCGGGAGCGGAGCCTCCGGGCTGGCGGCGGCAGTACAGCTGCATATCCGCAATATTACTGATATAGCAATTTATACCGAAGGCTTGGCTATGGGTACTTCGGTAAATACCGGCAGTGACAAGCAGACTTATTACAAGCTCGGCATGTACGGCAGTGAACCCGACAGTCCGGTTTTTATGGCCCGCGACCTTGCCCGCGGCGGCTCCATGCACGGTGATATTGCGTTGATCGAAGCGGCAGTTTCGGCCCAGGGATTTTTTAATCTGGTCAATTTGGGAGTACCGTTTCCGCACGATGTAACAGGTCAGCATATAGGTTACAAAACTGACCACGACCCCAAGCGGCGGGCTACCAGCTGCGGACCTTATACTTCCAAAAACATGGTTCACGCATTGATCGACGAAGTCCGCCGCCGCAATATAAATGTATGCGAAAACCGCGTGGCGGTAAAACTCCTGACCGATCCGGAGGAAAAACGGGCGGTCGGGGCGATTTTTGTCAATACGGAAACTGGAAAATTTGAAGTCGTGCAAGCCGAAAATACCGTATTTGCCGTCGGCGGCCCCGGCGGTTTGTACGAACAGAGCGTTTACCCCAAAGTCCACACCGGAGCGATCGGGCTGGCGTTGGAAGCGGGGGCAAAAGCGTACAATCTGGCTGAATCGCAGTTCGGGCTGGCTTCGCTGAAATTCCGCTGGAATGTTTCCGGCAGTTACATGCAGGTATTGCCCCGCTTTGTTTCTACTGCGGAAGACGGCAGTGATGAACGGGAGTTTCTGCGGGAATACTTTGATACTGCCGAAGATATGTATTCGGCGATCTTCCTGAAAGGCTATCAGTGGCCGTTTGCCGCCGGACATGTGCCGGGATCGTCATTGATCGATATATATACTTATATTGAAACGGTCGAACGCAACCGCAAAGTTTATCTGGATTACCGCAGTGATCCGGAGGATCTTGATATAGAAAAACTCTCCGGCGAAGCCGCCGGATACCTCAAACGCTCCAACGCATTGGCTTCTACGCCCATTGAGCGGTTGAAGATTCTGAACTCCCCGGCGATCGAGCTTTATAAGGTAAATGATATTGATCTGGAAAAAGAGATGCTGGAAATTGCCGTCTGTGCCCAGCATAACAACGGCGGTCTTGCCGGCAATATCTGGTGGGAATCGGTCAATATAAAGCACCTTTTCCCGGTGGGCGAAGTCAACGGCACACACGGTGTTACCCGTCCGGGCGGCACGGCACTCAACTCCGGTCAGGTCGGAGCGGTCAGAGCCGCAGAGTTTATTGCCGGAAAATACAGCAGCAGCACTCTTGATCCGGAGCGTTTCAAGGCGATCGCCGCCGCTCAAATGGAGCTTTTTGAAAAGTCCGGTCAAGTTGCCTGTAATTGCAGTTGGCAAGCTGAACGGAAGATTTTTCAGAAGCGTATGAGTCAGGCGGGGGCATTCATCCGCAGCAGCAAAAATGTTGTTGCCGCTCTGGACGAAGCATATAAACAACTTGCTGTTTTACAGAGTGACGGTTTGCAGGAGCTTGCCGCAGACGATTTGGCAGAAACTTTACGCAACCGGCAGTTGCTGGCGGCTCAAGTCTATTATCTTGAAGCTATCCTTATGCAGATCGACCGCATCGGTTCCCGCGGCGGAGCGTTGGTGCTTGCCGATGATGGCGTATTGATAAATGACAAACTTTCCGACGCATGGCGGATCAAGCCGGAAGCCGTGGAATACCGCGATTATGTAATGTACAGCAGCATCGGAGCAATGGGCTTTCCGGAGATCGGTTTTGAAAAATGCCGCCCGGTTCCCGAAGAAGACGGCTGGTTTGAAAATATCTGGAAGGATTTCCGTACCGGAGCAATTTATGACCAACAACCGTGAACAACGCTGGGATTTCGGCGTTTTACGCCAGCTTCGCCGGCAGTTGGACTGGAGCATAGCAGATTTAAGCGAACGCTCCGGCGTGGCCGCCAGCGTTATAAGCAAGCTGGAACGCAACTGGAACAAGGCGGAATTGGAAACGCTTTACAAGTTGTCGCAGGCTTTTTCCATGAATTTGTCGGATCTGCTGGCGTTGGCGGAAAAGCGAACCGCCCAGCAGGTCGCGGAGCAGGATTATTGCAGCGACGGTTTTTCGTTCCGGCGGGTAAGTTACGGCAATATCCGCTGTATGACCGCTTCGGCTCCCGCCGGAGCCAGACTTTGCAAACCTTCTGTGCATAAAGAGGATTCGGAAATGTGCTGGGTGCAGGAAGGCGTAGTGGAAATTTTTGTTGCCGGACACCGCTACAAACTCGAAAAGGGTATGTCTTTACAGTTTGATGCGTTGCTGGATCATGAATACAATGTTTTGGAAGATTGCAAACTTATTATAACACATTTGAAAAAGAACAAGAGGTTTTGAGTTATGGCAGTAAATTATCGTAAAGTTGCTGAATTTGCCGATTTGAAAGATTTTCAGAACTATCTGGCAGAAGAAAATATCAATATCGGTTTTGCTTCCGGTACAGAAGCTATGAAACAACCCATTGAGCTTTACGGCAAAAAACTTGACAACCGCTGGGCGATATTGCCCATGGAAGGTTGGGATTGCGATGCCGACGGCGTGCCCACAGAATACACCTTGCGGCGTTGGAACAACTTTGCCGACAGCGGTGCAAGTCTGCTTGCCGGGGTGGAAGCCGCCGCCGTTATGCACGAAGGCCGCAGTAATCCGCGTCAGCTCATGGTAAGCGGAAAGTCATTCCCGGTTCTGGCTGAATCTGTAAAAAATATGCGGAAAATCCGTAAGGATAAATATGGCTCCGAGGCGGTCATCGGTCTGCAGCTTACCCACTCCGGCAGATACGCCCACCCCAACGAAGATGCCAGACTCGAAAGCCGCACAGCATATTCGCACCCGCTGCTGGATAAAAAATTCAACAACACCGCCGCCAATGTTGTTAGCGATGGCGAGATCGCCGGAATCGTGGAAGCCTTTGTCAAAGCGGCAAAAATGGCTCAAGATGCCGGTTATGATTTTGTGGATATAAAACACGCCCACGGTTATCTGGGGCATGAATTTTTAAGTGCAGTTGACCGGCCCGGACCTTACGGCGGAAGTTTTGAAAACCGCACCCGTTTTTTCCGCGAGATTGTGGAAGGAATCAAGCGTGACTGCCCCGGTCTGGGGCTGGGCTGCCGCTTGAGTATTTTCGATATATTGCCCTTTATCAAAGGCGAAGATAAAGTCGGTAAACCGATGGCGGAAGACGGCAGCGAATACTCCCGCTACGCCTTCGGCTCTGCCGCCGATGGTATGAATATGGACGAAAATCTCGTCGAAACCGTAAAATTTGTGCAGTTGCTCGAACAGTATGGTTTTGAACTGATTGTCGGCACGATCGGCAGTCCGTATTACAATGTCCACATGCAGCGTCCGGCGTGGTACGCGGTTGCCGACGGCTATCTGATGCCGGAAAATCCGCTTTACAATGTGTCGCGGCACATCGCGGCGGCAAAACGGCTCAAGGAACTCTGTCCGGCTATGAAGCTGGTGGCATCGGGTTTGACCGCATTGCAGGAATATCTGCCGGAAGCCGCAGAATTTATTCTGCAAAACAACTACGCCGACTTTGCCGGTATCGGCAGAATGGTTTTGTCGTATCCGCAAATGCCGGCGGATGTGCTGGCTGGAAAAACGCTTGACCGCCGCCGCATCTGCCGGACTTTCGGCGAATGTACCAACGGCCCGCGGCACGGCATGATCTCCGGGTGCTTCCCGCTGGATGAGTTTTACAAAAAAATGCCGGAAGCCGCTAAATTGCGTGAACTGAAAAAACTTTTGAACAGTAAATAACCGGTACAAAAGTAAATATAAATAGCGTTGTGGAACGGTGCTGAAAACTCATATTGAAGAGTTCTTCTTCGTGCCGCAACCCGGGGTCAACCTTTATTGCGACGGCGGAAGTCAGATGGACTTTCGCCGGTTTGCTGTTTAAATATTTTGCTCAAATGAAATTCGCTGGAAAAACCGCACGCACGGGCAATCTGGCGGAGATTTTTTTCGGACGAAATCAGCATTTTTCCGGCGTGTTCAATGCGTATGCCACGCAATAACTGCGAAAAATTACAGCCCGACATCTGCTTGATAAAACTGCTGGCATACGCCGGAGAGAGTTCAAGCAGTTCTGCCACATCATTCAGCGATATTGCCTGCGGATAATTGTTTTCCAGATACTCAATAAGTTTACGGAAGCGTGTGTCGTAGTCAAGATTGAGGATGTTTTCCGCACAGAGATAACCGATCAATCCACGGGTAAAAATATCCAGAACTTGCATAAATTCAGTTATGCGGTCTTCGTTATACAAAGGCAGTGCCTTGTAAGCACTCTTAACAGCTTCCGGCATATCCGGTGCCGGATTTGGTGTTTGGCGGAAAAGCCCCGCATAAAGCACTCCGTAGTGGATATTGTTGTGCCGCAGCGGTACAGCTATCTGACCGTAATTCTGCCAGCAGACCGTATAGTGCGGATGCGGTTCTTTCATACACAGAGCGTTAAGTTTGTAGCGGCAGTTTTCCCGGCATCTGGCACAGAAGACCATGTTGCACAAAGCAAGTTTGCGGTGCGATTTACGCTTTTCGTCAAAAATCAAACCTTTCTGGCGGCTGTTGAACCAGCCGTCGTGGTCAACGATGGTGATGGGCAGCTTCAGATATTTTTCCATCTGCACAATGGCATTTTCAACATATTCAAGCTGGTTCATAAATACTCCATGTTGAGAAATTTGCATTCACATTTATAAGATAGTATTACTGTAAAAGTTTGTCAAATAAAAATGGTTGATTTTTACAGATTTATTCTGAAATCGTAAAAATATATATGATATTCAAAATATCAACTATTCACAAATGTGTTTTTTTATGGTATATTATGTGAAGAAAAAATCGAATACCTTAACGAAAGGATAAAAAATGAAAAAGATTGAAATGCAAAACACCGCCCATGGGCGGGTGAAGCGGAGCTTCACCCTCATAGAACTTCTTGTGGTCATTGCTATTATAGCCATATTGGCAGCGATGCTGTTGCCGGCATTGTCAGCCGCCCGGGAGCGGGCACGGACATCATCGTGTTCATCTAATATGAAAAATCTTGGTACTTATGTAAATATGTATGCTGACAGTTGCGAAGGAGAATACTTCCCGCCTGCCCAAATTACAGAAACCGACGACAACAAAGTACAATGGTCAAAGCGTCTGGCATTGATGTTCAACGAGGGTGAAGCCAACAAAGATTTCGGAAAACTGTTTTATTGTCCTTCACACCCATCTGAACCGGAAAGCGGATATGTTTATCCGTCCACTACTTATGGTATGCGTTTGGGCAACATCACTCCGGTCAATACCCCCAACCGGCTTAAAATGCAAAATCCCAGCGAATACGGTTTTATCCACGACTCGGTAAATCCGGGTTCCAGTAATCCGCAGCGCGGGAGCTACATTATTTACATGGGGCTTAACAAAACCAACGGCAATATCCATGCCCGGCATAACAGATCGTTCAATACACTTTTTGCCGATGGGCATGTGGAAAACGAGCATAAAGACAGTATAGCCCGCAAAAACTATAATCAAGGGACGGTCAAGGATAAGTACAGTGCTTATCTTACTGTAATTGAAGAGTAAAGAATAAATTTTGCAAAGAATCAAGAGTGTGAATTATGAGATTTCTTGCATATATCATTTTGAGTTTTACAGCATTGACCCTGGGTGCTGTTGATAAACCTTTTGCCCCTGTTATTGAGTGGTCGGGGTATCAGGCCAAAGCGGTTTCGGCTCCCGAAGTCACTGCCGTAAAAGGTCCCGGCGGCAAAAATGCTGTCCACATCGAAGCGACTGCTTCCGGTAAATATCAGGGGGCAGTGGGTAAATTCACTCCGCCGGTGGATTTCGGCAAATACTCTGCCATTGAGTTTTATGTGCGGCACAATATTTCCGGCAAAGGCATGACGATTTTTCTGGAAAGCCAAACCGGCAGAGTTCACGGCAAGTTTGCTTCCGGCAAAGGTCAAAAGTGGTCAAAAGTGGTGATCCCGCTGGATAAGGACAGTTTTACCGCTCAACGGGGCAATACCGTAACTTTCAGCGAAACGCATACTATGCGTATCACGCCCTATGCAAATATGTCAGGCAAGGGCAAATTTATGGAGTTTGCCGACTTCAAGCTCCTGCCGAAAACCAGTAAAACCAAACAGCTCAAGGTTATGAAATACATTCATAATGGAGCCAGACCAACTACCGGTGAAAACGGTACAACTCTGACTGACGGCAATAAAAAGAAAAACATCCACTACCGGCAGTTCAGCGATGACCCCTTTATAACCTTTGATCTGGGCGGCAGATTCACTATTGACGAAATCAAAGTCTTTGCCAATACAGCTCCGTCGCACAACTTTGCCGAAATCGCCATCTTTTCCGGTATGGATGACAAAGACTTTGTGCCCGCCGGGGTATTACGCAATGAAAAATCCGGTACTCAAGCTGTATTGAGCGAATACTCTTTCAAAAGCGGCGAAAAACCTGTCGTCGGCAGATATATCCGGCTGAAAACGACCCGACCGAGGTCGGATTTTCCGGTGGAATTTTCGGAAGTGGAATTTTTCGGCCACACTCCCACCGAAGCCGAGATCGTAAAAGCCGCCGAACTCAATTACGATAACGGCGTAAAAATGCCGCCACGGAACAATAAAGATTATACCGTTTTCCAACAGGGAGATTATAAACTTTATATATCAAAAAGCAACGGTGTGGTAAATGGTCTTTATTACAAAAATAAACTCATCGTTGAACGGATGACTCCGGTTTACACCCTGCAGACCCGCGAAAAAGATACTGTTGTTGACGGCAACAAAGATAAAGTTGTCAATATAAAAAAATCGCAGGCTGAAGTTACTGTAAGCATCAGAAATCCTCAACTGCCGGCTCTGGAGATTCGCCGTACTTATTATGTGGTGAAAAATGCTCTTTTTGAAAAGGTCGAGGTAGTCGATCTCGGGATGAAAGAACGCAAATTCCTGCGGCTGGCAACCGATGTTATTCTGGAGCAGAAGTTCCGCAGTCAGGGCTTTTACGAAATGCCAGGTACCGCTGTGGCAATCGGCATGTTCCGCCTGCCTGCCAATGAAGTGCAGATGGATCGCAGCTTTACCAATATACCCACCATCGGCTTTGAAAATGCCGCCACAAGACAGGTCATCTGGCACACCCGGTTCAAGTTCAACGACCGTTTTACCTATATGGATGTGGGCACCGAAGAGGAAAATCTCCAGATCTTCCGTGCCAACGGCTGGCGTATAACTTCGGCAGTCATTGTGCCCCTTGACCGGAAAGTACACAGCTTTGAAAACCGTTTTTCCATTACCGATGGCGGTATGCTCAAAGCCTACGACGAATATATTTCTACGCCCGAAGCCGCCGCTTACCGCTCGCAAGTCAGGCGTCCGGCATGGCTGCGGGATCTCCGCTGCACCATGTCCACCGGCTGGAACGGTGCTTACAAGGGCAGCAGTATGCGTTATGCGGAAAATATGAAGAGAGCCTTCTCCCCCCGGGGCTATCTCATTGACCCGGCTATATACGATACTAACGGTATTTGGGGCGATGTCATTTCCGAAGGCGATGCCGTTTACGGCTGGTTCGGCAACCGCAGCACCGCCGATGAACTGCGGGAGAAAGTTGCCAGATTGCAGAAAATCGCACCCAATCTGAAGTTGGCTTATTACACATGGTTCTGGAGTGCATTCCCCTGGAGCACCCCGGTAAAAAATCACCCGGAGTGGTTTGTTAAAACGCTCCGCAACGGGTCGCCGGCTTCGTGGTTCCCCGGAGTGAATGTCAACTATTTGCGGTTCTGGAAATTCAAAGAGTCCCGGGACGAGGCGGTGGATCAGATCGAAAAATTCGTCAACGCCTACAATCAGGATGCATGGTATCTGGATGGCGGCAAGTCGGGAGCTTACGCCAAAGATTGGGACACCATGCAGATCGACGACCCCATGGGGCAGACCGATTTTTATCTGGCAGTACGTAATGCCATACAGAAGCGTGACCCCAACCGGATAATCTTCTTCAACCACAGCGAAAACCCGCTGGGGGACATCGGTTATCTGGAAAGTTTCGGCGGCACGCTGACCAACGAATGGCGGCGGGGGGCGATTTTGATGTGGAAGTTCAAGATGTTTGCCTACAAAGACCCGCTGCACCACTCGGTATATATCTACTGGCTGCCGGGGGTGGATGGAGCTTTCCACAACTACATGGCAGGTATCGGAGTGGTGGCATCATACAACAGCCGCGGACTCTCCGCTGCGGATATACCCTTTATCGGAGCAAGATACGAGATCCGTCAGGCCCAGATCACCGATGCCGATGTCAAGCCCGACTGGCGGATGGATGCCAAAGAAAATGTGGAATGTATGACCCTTCAACAGCTCAACAACGGCTGGATCTTCGTCAATCCGCACATCACCAAGCCGGAAGTCCGGGAAATTTCCGCATTGACCAAACCTTTGAACATCAAAGACCCTGCCAAACCGATATACATTTGGCGATACACCATCAAAAACGGCAAAAAATATAAAGGTATGTTCGGCGAACCCCAGCTGGCAAAAGCCTACGCCCAAACCGGCTGGATAACCGACCGGGCGGTGGTGCCCCATTTTCTCGGCAAGCAAAAGTATGCTGAACGCATCAGCGTTAAAGTGCCGCTCAAAGTCAACGAAGCTCAAGTGCTTATGTTCAGCCAGGTGCCTGCGGCAGTTTTGAGTATCGAAAATGAGCCGTCGCACTACTACCTTGCCGGTCAGCCGGGCATCGAACTTGATGGAGATAACGGCAGATTTACCGTAAAAAGCGAATACACTTCTGCCGAGATCGGTCTGCTGCTGGAAGAAAATCAAGCCATCAAAGAAGTCAAGGTCAACGGTCAACCGGTCAAGGCTGATTTGAGGATCGAAAACAACATGCGCTGGGCGGTAGTCAAAGTCGGCAAAGGTGTCAGCAATATCGAACTTGCCGTTGCTCCGGCAGAAGCAGTGGAAGTCAAGAGCTTGAGTGCAGTCCGCAAAAAACGCACTTTGGTTGTAAAGGTTGCACCCGGCAATGTACCGGTAACACTTTACAACGAAGGCAATCTGGTGCTTGCCCGCAACGGCAGTTTCTCGCTGGAACTGCCCGACACCATCCGACCGGGGATATACACGGTCAAAGCGGGCAAATTGAGCAAAAATATCAAGCTCCCCAAGCTGGGCAAGCCCACGAAATTCCTGCCCATATTGATTGACCTCAAGGATAAACAGAAAATCGAAAAAGTCGATAAAACTGTCAACGATATAAAAGTTTATGCGCAAGGCACCCTTTCCAGCACCGGTGCTTCGGAAGCCAGAGTCGACAGCAGTAAACTTGCATTGCATATCACTACTTTGCGGAATATCGAAAACCACTTTAACCGCACCGGTGCCATGCTGGAGTTTCAGGCCAAACGCTATGTGAAAGTGCGGCTCAAAAACGGTTTTATTTACTACAACACCTACGGCCTCAAGCCCCAGAGCCATGTGGTGCGTGCCAGCCGCCACACAGTCTTTGCCGGGTTGATATTGGACTTTGCCACCGGCAATGAGTACACTCACCGAACCGCCGCCGGTTTGGGCTTGCAGACCGACAAACGCAAATCCAAACGCCCCAATCTCTGGGGCAAAAAAGGCGTTTGCAACAATATCTATATGCTGGATGATCTGGTGATAAATAAAACCGCCGAAACTAAAGAGCTGTGGCTGGATATGCAAGCATTGGGTGCCCCCAACGACTGGAACGGCAAACTGGCGTTGACGCTGTATATGGAAGACATTTGCCCCAACCGTTCGCTGGAGCTGGAAGTGCTGGCGGTTGCAGATGAACTCCCCGCCGGAGCTGCCGCCGCCTGGCCCATACAGCTGGGCAAACTCCAGACCGCCGTGATCGAATTCAAAAAGATCACCGGCAAACCCACGGTCAAAAATTTGCAGTCTTTGGGTAATTTGCACGCCACCAAATTGACTATGGCTCCTTTGAAAACTCAAGTCCATGCGGGGTGGGACGATAAAAACCTTTATTTTCATTACACTGCCGAAGAAGTCCCCGGCCGCAAGCCCAATACCGAGGGCAGCAAGATCAACAAGCCGTGGTTCTGCGACAGCGTGGAGTTCTTTGCCGGAAAAACCAACGATCCGGGGATGCTCTATCACATGATCATCGACACCACCGACTGCCGCTATGCTGAAGATATGACTTTGCTGCGGAAAGCCGGCGATAAAAACATCATCCACCCCGGCAGCGATGTCAAGACCAAATACACGCTCCGGGATGGAGCATGGACTTGCCTGATAACGGTACCCTGGAGCGTGTTGGGCGGCAAGCCCGAAAAGGGCAAACTTGTGCCTTTCAACTTGATGCGCAACCGTTTGGATCAGGGCAAAAGCGATAATTACACGCTGGTACCGGGCAAAGCCTATTTTACCGGAAATCAGTTCCAGTTCAAACTGGTGGATTGAGGAGTCTGAAGAAAATCAGGTTTTTGCTTGACAAATCGTTATTTCCATAGTAACTTTATTATGCATCTGCTCTCTTTTGGGGGTACATTCATTAAAAAACAGCAGATGCACTTTGATCAAACAACCTGTCCCGTCACAATATTCGGGATATTTATGCAGGAGTTTTATTTATGATAAATGTTGTAGTTTCCGGCTTGGGCCGCATTGCGTGGCGTTACCATCTGCCCCAGATAAAAGCCGACAGCCGCTTCAACTTGCTGGCAATATCCGACCCGGTGGAAGAACGGCGTAACGAAGCCGCCGCTGAATACACCGGTATCCGTACTTACGCCGACTTTAACCAAATGCTTGAGTCGGAAAAATGTGCCGATATGGCGGTGATCGCATCGCCGACTATGTTCCATAAGCAGCAGACCATTGCCGCATTGGAATGTGGTTTGATGGTCTTTCTGGAAAAACCGATGTGCGAATCATTGGCGTCCGCACAGGAAGTAACTGATGCCGTTAAGCGGACTAACGGCAAACTTATGCTTTATCAGCCGCACCGCAACTGGGATGAATATCGGGTGTTTCAAAAGAGTGTCCGCCATAAACTTGGTGTTATAACTCATTCGCGGCGAATCCTTGAGTTCTATAACCGCCGCAACGACTGGCAGAGCCGAACTGCTTGCGGCGGCGGAATGCTCAACAATTACGGTGCTCACTACATAGACCAGTTTCTTGCCGCATTCGGCGGCCCGGTCGAAGTTAAGGGGACCGTTATGCAGAGAACAGTCGGTATCGGCGATGCTGAAGATCTTGTAAGTGTACTCCTGAAATCCTCTTCCGGAGTCAGCGGTACAGTTGAAATAAATCTGGGCTCTGCTGTACGCACTGATACTTGGGAAGTATTTGGAACTCTGGGCAGTGCAAAGTATTGTGCCGCCGCCAAATCATGGGTGATAAATTATATTGAACCGGGAACTTTGCCGGAGCTGGAAATGCAGAAAACGCTTGCCGCTCAAGATCGGGCATATTCCATAGAAACCGCCATACCATGGATAACTGAAACTCTGCCGGTGGATAGTTGGAATGTGCCTTCGTATTATAATTATATTTATGACTATTTCGGCGATAATAAAACTGCTTTTGTGCCGTTGAGCGAAAGTATGGAGCTTATGCGGATACTGGATGTCTGCCGCCGGAAAGCTGTGGAGTTTTGATTATGAAAAAAGTTAATCGTTATGCCGAGTTGAACTGGGGAATTTCCACTCTGGGATGTCCGGATTTAAATCTGGTGCAAGCTGTTGAACTTGCTGATAAGTATGGTATAAAATACTTTGAAATACGCACTCTGAACAACACCGTGAATTGTCAGGAAACGCTTTATTACCCGGAAAATGAACCGGTAATGCGTAAACTTTCAGCAGAAAAACGCTGTATGGTACTTGACAGTTCTTTCGGAATAACTGCCGATAAACCCGGTCAGCGGGAAGCCCTTGCGGAAATCGCCCGTACTGCCGATGATTTCAATATACCCTATATACGGATTTTCGGCGGCGGCAATTACGGCGAAGAATTGACTGCTGAACGCATAAAAATTGCCCACGATAACTTTAAGTGGTTCCGGGAGCAGAAGTTTAACGCCGCTTTGGCGTTGGAAACGCATGATATATGTTCTTCCAGCGATTTCTGTCTGGCTTTGCAGGAGCATTGCGGCGGAAAACTGCCCATCATCTGGGATGCCCACCACACCCGGCAGATCGCCCATGAAGAGTTTGAGGAGTCATTCAGCAAACTTGCAGATAATATCGTAGCAGTACACTTCAAAGACAGTCATTATGCCGAAAAAGACGGGGTCGAATATTGCGAGTTTGACCTTATCGGTGAAGGCCTTGTGCCCATGGATGAACTCTTTACTCTGCTTACTGAAAACAATGTAACTGTACCAATAACCTTGGAACACGAAAAATTCTGGCGGAAAAATCTGCCGGAGTTGGAAATAATGTTGGATTCTTGGCAGAAATTTTGTTGCAATTAAAAAATATTAAGCTATCTTATGCAGAAGAATTGTTTAACAACCCTTTTCCGTCTTTCGATAGTCCTGTTGATCGCGGTTGCGGGCGGATGTAAAAGTATGAGTGAACAAACTGAAAAAGCTGTAAATATTGCTCAAAAAGTGCATGATATATTGCAAAAAAACGTGCCGGAAGATTGGCTTCCGAGCGGAATAGACCGCAATTACTATTTGGATATAATCGAACGCATTGTCAGGACTGCGGAACCGTGGGTGGATAATAATGGAGCGGTAATTGACCCGGTACTCAAGTATGAGCATGGTCAGACATCGCCGCGTTTTGCCTCAAGTTGTGCCGTGGCGATCTACTTCGGACGGTGTATGGAGTTCAAAGAAAAACTCTACCGGGTGATGGATCACTGCTGTTACGCATTGACTCGCTCCGACGCTATAGACCGTTCGCCCAATTTCTGGATGCGGGAACTGGTTACAGCTTATAATTGCCTGAAAAATATTGCCCCGCCGGAGCGGTTGAAAAAGTGGAAAGATACTCTCGCTGAAGTCATTCCGGAAAAAACTTATAAGTATGTAAGCGATGATCCGGAAGAATTATCAAAGTTTCACAACTGGGTGATTTACAGTGCCGCCGGCGAAAGTATGCGGCAGTCTGCCGGCATCGGCGGTGTTCACGGCACGCTGTGGGGCAATGAATACTTTGATAAATATGTGCGTTATCAACTGCACCACTTCAACGAATACGGCATGTACCGCGATCCGCATGACCCCATAACCTACGATATAACCACGCGTCTGCAATACGAAGTTGCTTTGTTTGACGGTTACAACGGCATCTGGAAAGATGAATTACGCAAAAATCTGGATCAGGCAATGTATGCAACATTGCTTTTGATGGCGCCATCTGGCGAAGTGCCTTTCGGCGGCAGATCGAGCCAGTTTTATTTTCAGGAAGGTATTGTAAGTGCATTGTGCGAACTGGCATCAAGACGGTACAAGGATAGCGATCCACGCCTTGCCGGAGCATTCAAACGGCAGGCTCATCTTGCTGCAATGAGTTCAGCTCGCGGTTTGCTGCGTAATGACGGTAAACTTTTTCATTTGAAAAACTTTTTTGATCCCGCTACCAGACACGGTTGTGATTTTTACGGGCATTATTCGGTATATACGCTCTTTGCCGGATCGGTATATGCTCTGGCGGCACTCTACGCCGATGACAGTATTGCCGAAGCTCCGGCTCCGGCAGAAACCGGCGGTTTTGATTTTGGTTTGACCGAAAACTTTTATAAGTTGTTCTGTAACCAAAGCGGTAATTATCTGGAGTTTGACCTGAAGTCCAATCTGCTGTACGATGCCAACGGTCTGGGCAGAATATTGCTCAAAGATCAACCGTGGGGGGTATTGCCGGTTTTGCCGTTTGCCGGGAAAAATCCCGGGTATCAGCTTTCGCAGGATTTCAAGCCCAACGAATATGCTGCAGCAGTTGCGCCGGAATGGCGCGATGAACAAGGCAACATCTGCCGTCTGGCGGAATGGAATAAAGGTGTTGCTTCGTATAAAAAACTTGCATTGGGAGTATGGCAGATAACTTACACGCAGGAAAATACCAGTGTGATCTGCAAGGTCGATATTTCTCAAGGTGGTAAACTTGTTATGGAAATTATACTCGATGGCAATGTAAAATCACCGGAAATGGTAATTCCGGTATTGGAGTTTGACGGCATAAACCGCCCGCAACTGACCTTGCTCGGTTCCGGTTTTAACGCTGTAATGCAGGGAAAAACTCTGAAATGCACCAGCAACGGCAAAGATACTTATATCAAAGACAGTGCGGTAAACCGTACCGGCATATATAAACTCCTGAAAATACCGTTTAACGGCAAATCTTTGAAGTTGGAAATGTTGGTAGCAGACGACTTTTGAGGAGTTTTGAAATTACCTTTCAAAAATATTAAAAAGCATACCTGATACAATTTCTTAACAGGTATGCTTTTTTATGTACGGTTCAGTACCGGGAGTTTATTGGGAATACTTTTTCTGTTTCTGTTGCCGCTATTGTTTGTATTCAGCTCTGCCCAAAGCGTTTGAATAAGCAAAAATGCTATAAAAACAGCCCCATGCAACCAAACTGGTATTATTTTTGACTGATATTGGCTTAAAAAGTATTCTGCGGCGGTACAAAAAAGAGTTTTTTGCACTGCCTGATACTTGACACGCTAAAACCATGATACTAAATTATGAGCAGAGATTGTTGCATTGCAAGTCAGGGTATGGAATGTTCAAGAAAGATCAGGTTTTCAATGTTCTGAAATCCCGCATAATCTGCGGCGAATATCTACCCGGGTATAAACTGCCGGGCGAATCAGAACTGGCAGCTTCGCTCGGTGTGTCGCGCATTACGCTGCGGTCTGCATTGAAGATGTTGCAGGATAACGGCATGATCTCTATCCGTAACCGCAGCGGCAGTTATGTTCTTGAGCAATCCGGCGGCAAAAAGTATCTGGCAGTAGTTACCGGAGAAGATATTGACCATATCAGAATATCCAGTATGTGTCAGGTGCAGGAACTGCACAAGGTACTTGCTTTGCACGGCGATGAATTGGAACTTGTATTGAATGTGGAGCTGAAAAAAACTCTTTCATTGAACCAATGGCAGAGAAAACTTATTCAGGGTCGGATCGCCGGTATATTTGTCTGCTCGCACAGTTTTGTTGCAGCAGAACGTGATTTGATGATGCTGAATCATTCCGGACTGCCGGTTGTTCAACTGGAAGGAACCCGGTCGGATCGCAATATTCACGATTTTCCGATGGCTTTGCGGAATATGCCGGAGGTTTTTGCCGGAGGGGTAAAGCATCTTTGTTTACTTGGACATCAGCGGATAGCCACTTTGTTTGCCTGGAATGATATGCGTGGATTCAATGCCAAATCTTATCAAAAATTTCTCGAAGATTGCAATATCGGTCAGGCTTATGATTTAGTGCGTTATTTCAAAAAAAAGAGCAATATACCGCAAATCGTACGCAAAATGATGAAAAGCTCCAAACCGCCAACAGCGTTTATGTGTTTTTGCGACAGCAGTGCCAAGCTGGTCATTGAAACATTAGCGGCAATGGGGTATTGTGTGCCGGAGGATGTTTCGGTAATGGGGATCTGCGGTTATCTGGAAAGACTTTTTATAACGCCTCCTTTATCGGTGGTGAATTTTCATTACGATATAGCAGTACAGGAAGCAGTACAGATAATGTATCGAGCCAATGAATGGTTCGGCAGTGGAGAAATCATTACCCGAATGATACCGTTTTCGGTGATACCGCGCGGCTCCACTGCCAGAGTCAGTAAAAATATAAAAACATTAAATTAACAAATCATAAAACAGATTAAGGGAGATGCAGGAATGAGTAAAATTAAAAGATGTTGCTTTACACTTATAGAACTTCTGGTTGTAATAGCTATTATAGCCATACTCGCAGCAATGCTGCTGCCGGCACTCTCGGCAGCTCGCGAACGTGCCAAGACAACTGTCTGTGCCGGTAATCTCAAAAATATTGGCTTGGCGGTACTGCTCTATCAGGGGCAGAATGATATGTGGATGCCGCCGGCTCTGCGTTTGGATTTTTACAACTGTCTTATACCTTATTTGAGTATCAGTACCAAATCTGCAACCGGATTGGTTGTCAAAACTGATTATCCGCCGCCGGTGGCATATTGTCCGTCCGATTACCTGCGGCTTGATGTTGCACGTACAACTCCCTCTTATTTGTGGAACAGTTATGGCAAAAACGCTTATGCTTGCTGCGATGCACCCGCCAATCCCGGCGTGAACCGCTTTGCATTGCGTCAGCCGAAAACACTCAAAAATCCCAGCCGGGTACTTTTTATGGCTGACAGCTATCGGGATGCTCCCAATAAATATCCCGGCGGTGTGGTCGAAATCAGTGCCAATACCTGGCCGTTGCGTACCTCAATCAAGCAATATGACAATTCCATAAGTTTTCATCATGCCAACCGTGCCAATGTCATGTATATGGATATGCACATTGATACCGCCGAGTACAACCAACTCGAAGGCCGTGAAGATGTGATCAATGATGTGGAATAGGAGTAATTTGTAATGTTTATAAAAAGATTGATGGGTGTTTATCTACTGTTGGTGTTGCTGAATGTTTATGGGGAAATTATTGGCGGCGTTTCGGTAGATTTAAATTTGCTCAATCACCGCAATACATCTGTTGCGGAGTTGCCGGATTGTCTGGATTACCAAAAACTTTCCGCCGCTGAAGTGAAGAAACGCTGGTTGCATCATCCCAAGGTATGGAACAGGAATTGCCGTTCCAAAGAACAGCAAACTGCACTGCTGTCGGCACAGAAGTGCAGTTTGAAGAAAGATGACACCGGTGTCTGGGTGCTGGCTTTGCAGACATCCAAAGATATAGCCACAAATCAGAATCATCAGGGTGAACCCTGGGTGACAAATTCTTTCAAACATCCGACTGTGATCACTGGAAGCAACGTTCCGGAAAAATACCGGTGGAGTTTTTCTGTGCAGAGCAATCTTTTTGCAACAGGAACACTTAAAACGCTGCGGGCAATTGCCGTTTTTTATGAAAAAGTACCCCACAGTAAAAAATTAAAAAAGCTGGGTGCGGGTAAGAGTTTTGTTATCAAGCCGTCGGCAGAGTGGACTGCTTGTGCTTTTGAATTGGCTGTGCCGGAAAAATGCAACCGGATAGACTTGGTGTTTTCGCTTTATGGTGCCGGGGAAGTGCGGATTAAAGATGTCAGATTGCAGAAACTGGAAACACGCAAAGAAGCGACTTTGCTGGCGGTTCCGTGGAGTTTTCTGGATAATAGTTATTGTGTAAACAGCGGAGAGGCGGCACTGATAAAATTTTTGCCTCAAAATGAAGCCAAAGTTAAGGTGAAATCTCCCCGTATGCGTATAACGGTAATGCCGGGATTTGAAATTCTCGGCGGCAATGACCGGACTCCAATGCTTTTCTGCAAAAAAGGTGCAGATAATACAATGGTTGCGGAGTTTTCGCTTGAAAAATACCGTTTTCCGCAGCATGGCTACAAGATGTACAGCAAGCCCTGTTTTCTTATCCGGACTTCGCTTCCGCCGTCGGAGAAACTTTATAAACTTACTTACCAGATGATCGACGAAGATTATGAAGGTGTAATAAAAACTTTGAATCTGAAAGTCATTGCACCGGAAAAATCTTCGTCGCCGCGGGAGTTTATCAGCGGCATAAAGTGTACTCACGAATTGAATTTTTCCGGTGATCTTGCTGAAAATATGCTTGATTTGGTATCAGGTAAAGGAATCAATGCTATTGCCGGAGATAATACTCCGGTGATGAAACTCGCCGGAAAAAATAATATCATCCGGATCGGACAATCACTCTGGATTCAAAATGCCTACCGGATGGGGGGCAGTAAAAACCGTACCCCCGAGTCATATTTCCGACAGATTGACGGCAAGATTTTTGCGATTAATAAACGGGTACAGACTTGTCCGGTTGAGATTTATACGCGTGGTAGCTATTATCGTTCCGAAGTTTTACCGCTCCTGGAAGAAATCCTGATAACTCAGGATTATGCCGAGCATATTATGCCTAACTGGGAAATGCACCACGCTGATTTTCAGGGGTGCTTTTGTATCCGCTGTCGTGATGAGTTTGTGATATTTATGCAAGGTCGTGCAACGGCTGAAGCCGTCAAAGCGGCATGGCCGAATGAAATATTGCAGAAGTGGGAAGTACTCTGGCAGCGTTTCCGCTCGTTGCAGCATAGTCAGATATGTACTACTTTGGCAAAAGATGTAGCTGAAATCGGGAAAAAAGCCGGTAAAAAATCTCTCTTTATACCTGCTGTAGCCTGGCACACGATGATTGAAAATGATAATCCGCACTTTGCACAATATATGCCCCGGGATTACATGGACAAATTGAAATGTCTGTTGCCGTGGGGACCTTACATATTCACTAATATTACCGAGAAGTATATAAACTATCCGGGATTGCATTTGATTGTTTGGAATGCAGCCGGAGATGTGAAAAACTATGTCAATAAGTACATTGCTGACCCTCAACGACGCCCGAAGCTTTTAGCTATGCCGCAAGGTATGCAAGCTGATACATGGATCACAGAACCGGAGGCAATCGCTTTTGAAACGCTCTGCTTTTTTCTGCAAGGCTGGGATGGTTCGATAGTATATTACTTTCCGCGCAGTTATGATCATCGTTATTGGAACGCACTTGCCGGCGGTAATTCACAAATTGCTGCTGCTGAAAAATATGTTATGAAAGGTAAATTGCTGAAAGAAGGTTTGAGTATTGAGCCGTTGACCAGTTTGCCTAAACCGGTATTTCCTGATTTCTGGAACGAAGGCGGAGACTTCAAAAAACGGCTGCCGGGCTTGAAAAAATCTGATATTGTGCAAACACGGTTGTATAAAAAAGATCAGAGCTATCTGGCGGCAGTCGGTAATTTCTGGCAAAATAGTGAAATATTTTTGAAATTGAAAGTCCGGAATTTGGAAAAAGATACTTTGTACAGTGTCAAAGAGTTAGGGAATCATGGAAAAAAACTGGGGTGTTTCAGGGGCAAAGAGTTAGCGGACGGCATATTGATTATGACCGGGGCTTTACGTTGGAGTTTGCTGGAAATCACACCCGGTAAGAGTACGGCTGAAATTACCCAGCAGGATTTGCAGAAACTGTTCAATGAGTGCCGGGAACGCATTGAAAATCGCTGCCGGAAAGAAGCCGCTATGGTTGAACAGCGGCAGCGGATATTGTCGGAGGATGTTCCGGTAAATGATTTTAAATCCATTTACGATATTCACACCAGCGGGGTCGCACTGAAAGCTGTTCAGTGCGATGGTAAAGATTTTTTGCAGATAACTGCCCGCAATTACACTGCGTTGCTTGACCCATCGCGGGGAGGAGTAATCAAATCGCTGGTTAAAAACGGCAGAGAACTGGTCAATCGGGAACTTAATATCGGGTTGGCGTGCGATGGGATATGGTATCCTGATAAGATGGCATTCAACAGTGTACGTGGTTATAAGATCAGTGGTATTGAACAGGAAAAATCCGCTGTTATCGTGACTTTGAGCCGTCATTTGAGCAACTTTGATAAATCTTCGCTTTCGGGGGTAAAACTGACCAAAAAAATGACTTTTCATCCGGACAGAATAGCGGTACAGACTGTTGTGTATAATGGTTCCGAAAGTGATATTAAAATAGCATTTCGTTTCAACAATCTGCCGATTCAATTGGGTGCAGATGAGGGCAGGGCAGTGTTGCAGAACAATTTGAATTTTTCGGCCAGCAAACGCAAAATGGCAACTTATGGTTCAGTGGTAAGTCTGGTACGGTTCGGAACTCCGGATAGAGATATTGATTCCGTAAAAAAAGATATGATATTTTACAATACAGCTCAACCGGAGATCCGGTTGGAAGGTAAGGCAGGGAATATGAACATTGAGTGCGGAGATAATGCATATGGGATCGTTTTCTGGGATATTGGCAACGCTTCTACGCTGGAAGTGCTGTTCCGTAAAGAACATATAGCTGTTGGAACTCAAGCAAGTTACGGAATGTTGTGGCATTTGTAAAGCTGTCTTTTCTTTTGCACGGGGGATAAAGTCAATTTCAAAAGTCGTCAAAGGCATAACCATCGCCCGGCAAAAGGGGCGTTTGCGGCAGTTCGCACTACATTGCATTGCCGAAAACTGCCTTTCCCCGAACTTGAGACTTACTCTTTGCCTTTGTTTTGAATGACTTTTGTAGTTACCTCATTAAAAAGCATACCTGATACAATTTCTTAACAGGTATGCTTTTTTATGTACGGTTCAGTACCGGGAGTTTATTTGGATAGCTTTTTCTGATGCTTTATTTGTTTTTTCATAAGGTAGGAGCGTTGTTTTCTCTGGATTTCTTCCAGCAATTTTACCGGGTTTGTTATCTTCTTTTTGTTTTTGTATTTTTCTTTGCCGCTGATTATGTCGCGGATGATATTGTCCAGATTTTCCATCCGGTCAAAAAACAAATCATCTGATTTTCTTATATAGCTGGGCAATGCTTCAATTTTTTTCTTCAACAAATCACGATCGTTCTTGGTTACTCCGGAATTTTTGCCATTGTTTTTAGTCAAAAAAAGTTTTTGCATTTCGTGTATTTCTTTGAGCAATGCGAGTTCTTCGTTATGTTTTTGCCGGAGCTTTGAAACCCGGGAGCGTACTGCTCTTTGGGGCGTACAAGTACTTTGGCAGCTTCGTACCCGGGGCTTGCAGCTTGATACACAAGTATTGGTCGTTGCTGCCTCAAGCGGCAGAACGATTGCTGACATTATTGCCGTCAGGATGATGCCGGTCAGAAAATTTTTACCCGAATTCATTTATTTTTCCCCTCTTTATTGCAAACTGGTTTACTCCAATACGATAGAGATAATATAACGCATATTTTATCTCTGTCAAAAATATTTTTCAAAAAAAAGAGCGGTATTTACAACAGAAATTGCTGCAGAATACCGCTCCGGAAAGGGGGCTTTTTTTATTTACCGTAGTATGCCGCCAGATAGATCTCTTTGATTTCGGCGATCAAGGGGTATCTGGGATTGGCTCCGGTACACTGGTCATCGTATGCTTTTACGCTCAATTCATCAAGATTGGCAAGGAAGTCAGCTTCGCTGATACCTTTGGTATCAAGCCACGGCTTCATTGCCGAAGGTACATCGAGTGCAGCTTTCAGGTCTTCGATCTTCTCAATGAGGTTTTCCACCAGTTCATCTTCATTATTGCCGGATACACCCACATAGCGTGCCAGCTGGGCGTAATCCTGCTTGGCGTGCGGAGCATGATACTGCGGGAATGCCGCCTGTTTGGTCATGCAATCCACCGCATTGTAACGGATGATATGGCTGATGAGGAACGCATTTGCCAAACCGTGGGGAATGTGATACATACCGCCGAGCTTGTGTGCCATACTGTGGCACAAACCCAAAAATGCGTTGGCAAAAGCCATACCCGCCATGGCGGAGGCATTGAACATGTGTTCGCGGGCCTTTTCATTCATGGGGCCGTTTTCGTAGCAGGGCTGGAGATTTTCAAAGATCAACCGCGTTGCTTCGTTGGCAAGGGCGTTGCAGTAGTCGCTCTGCATACACGATACTCTGGCTTCCAATGCATGGGTGAGGGCATCCAGACCGGATACTGCGGTCAACCCTTTGGGCATTTTCATGATCAATTCAGTATCAATGATCGCCATACTGGGGGTAAGGGCGTAGTCTGCCAGCGGGAACTTCTGCTGCGTAACTTCATCGGTAATAACCGCAAACGGCGTAACTTCCGAACCGGTACCGGCAGTGGTCGGGATTGCCACCATCATTGCCTTTTCTCCGAGTTCCGGCAGTTTGATAATGCGTTTTCTTATATCCATGAAGCGGGCGGCAACATCTTCAAAGCTGATTTCCGGCTGTTCATACATCAGCCACATGATTTTTGCCGCATCCATCGGTGAACCGCCGCCCAGAGCGATTATGACATCGGCACCGAAACTCTTGAGCTGTTCCAGACCACGCTTTGCCAGCTGAATGGTCGGGTCGGGTGCTACATCTGAAAAGATGTGGGTCTTGATATTCATGGCGGTCAGTTTTTCCACCAACGGGGCAGTCATGCCACTTTCGGCAAGGAATTTATCAGTTACAATAAAAGCCTTTTTTCTGCCTGCCAGATCGCCCAGAGCGGTGTTGAGACAGCCGTATTTGAAATAGATTTTCCGGGGAACCTGGAACCAAAGCATATTTTCTCTCCGTTTGGCAATGGATTTGATGTTCAAAAGATTGGTCGGACCGACATTTTCCGATACATAATTGCCGCCCCACGAACCGCAGCCCAGCGTCAGCGAAGGTGTCAACGCAAAGTTGTAAAGGTCGCCGATGGCACCGTGGCTGGAGGGCGAATTTATCAGTACCCGGCTGGCTTTGACTTCATGACCGAATTCCCGGATGCGTTCTTCATTCTGGGTGTTGGTGTAAAGCACCGCAGTATGACCGAGTCCGCCGTATCCCAGCAGTTTTTTGGCGTTATCCAGAGCTTCTTCGTAGTTTTCAGCAGAATAGAGAGCCAGTGTCGGCGAGAGTTTTTCGCGTGAAAACGGCTCTTCAATACCGACTTTATTTACTTCGGCGATCAGCACTTTGGTCGTTGCGGGGACTTTGATTCCGGCAAGGTCGGCAATTTTAATGGCACTCTGACCGACGATTCCGGCATTGAGCTTGCCATCTATCTGAATGACCGAAGCTACGGCGGCGGTTTCTTTTTTATTGAGAATGTATCCGCCGCGTTTGGTGAACTCTTTTTTTACTGCATCATAAATGCTTTTTACTGCGGTAACGGATTGTTCAGATGCACAGATCATACCGTTATCAAAAGTTTTGGAGAGCAATACAGAGTTTACGGCACTTTCCACATCGCAGCTTTCGTCCATCACCACCGGAGTGTTGCCGGGACCGACGCCTACGGCAGGAGTTCCGCTTGAATAGGCGGCTTTGACCATGCCGGGACCGCCGGTGGCAAGGATCAGGGCTACATCTTTATGACCCATAAGATAACCGCTTTTTGCCACGGTCGGTTCGTCGATCCAGCTGATAATATCTTTTGGAGCACCGGCGGCGACGGCGGCATCCAGCACTATTTTAGCGGCGTAGTTGGTGCATTTTTTCGCCCGCGGGTGAGGGCTGAAAACAATACCGTTGCGTGTTTTCAAGGCAATAAGAGCTTTGAAAATCGCAGTGGAAGTCGGGTTGGTAGTCGGCACGATACCGGCGATCACACCGCGGGGTTCGGCGACTTTTATCATACCGCTGGCATCATCGGTGTCGATTATACCGCAGGTTTTGAGCGAGGCAAATTTATTGTAGATATATTCGGAGGCGTAATGATTTTTGATGATCTTGTCTTCAACCACGCCCATGCCGGTTTCTTCGACCGCCATTTGAGCGAGTTTTATACGCATGTTACACGCGGCAAAGGCGGCACTTTTGAAAATTTTGTCCACCTGTTCCTGGGTGTAATCAGCGTAAATGGTTTGAGCTGCTTTGGTTTTTGCGACAATGGCATCAATTTCTTGAGCTTCCATTATTGCACCGGCTGCCGCTATGGCAGGGTCATCCTTTTTCTCCATAATAAATTTCCTCCTTATGTTTTATAGAGTTGTCTTTTTATTCAGACTTGTTTTTATTGAAAAATATCCAAAAATAATCTTGTTAAAGCGGCTACTTTAACAAGAAAGGTATTTTTATATAGATGTTTATTTATAGATATTTTTTTATCTTAATTTAAAATAGCACGATTTTACCTGAAAAGCAAATTGATTTAGATATTTTTTTATCTTTTTGGATGCAACAGTCCAAAATTCAGCCTTATCAGTCGCATCCAGTAAGATACAACAGCCCAAAGTCCAGCCTTGTCTTTGAGCGGCTTGGCAAAGTGCAACTCCGGTAATTTTTCGGCAGTTGCCCGCAGGATAGCTGCCTAAAACTTCCCGAATTTGACTTTTTGTCAATTCATCTCAAATCCTGCGGCATATTTTTTTTGCAGAAAAATTCGATTTATATTGAATAATGATGTATTTTAAATTAGCCATAAGTGATTTTATGGGTTATATTAACCTGATTATATTTGTAACGAAATCAAATAGTATAAGGAGGGTGTTATGATCCGTTTTCAATGTCCGCATTGCCGTGGCATTGTCGCCTCCGAAAAGTGGGAGGCTGGGGCAGCAACTGTCTGTGCATGTTGTTCAAAAGATGTAAACATGCCTGTTGAACGGCTGAGTGCCGGGGTGGTTATCGGGGATTTTTTGTTGATCCGCAAGCTCGGAGAAGGGGGTATGGGGATCGTTTATCTTGCCCATCAGCTTTCGCTTGACCGACCGGCGGCAATCAAGATTCTTAATACAACTTTTTCGCAGCAGACCGAAGCTGTGCAGGCTTTTATCCGCGAAGCCCGTTCCGCTGCCAAACTTAATCACCAGAATATCGTTCAGGCATACGCTGTGGGCGAAGACGACGGTATATATTATCTGGCTATGGAGTACATTGACGGCAAAACCATGAAAGCCGTTTTGCAGGAAAATAAAAAAATCGCTCCACGCCGTGCCGCCGAAGTCATAATGCAGATAGCAGAAGGTCTGGATTGTGCATGGAGTGAACAGAAACTTATTCATCACGACATCAAGCCCGATAACATTATGCAATGTGCCAATGAGCGGGTCAAACTTGCCGACCTGGGGCTTGCTTGTGTGCAGGGCGAAGACGGCAACGATGACAGCGATGAAGTCGTCGGTACACCGCAGTATATCAGTCCGGAACAGCTGACCGGAGTGGCTACTGATACCCGCAGTGATATTTACAGTCTGGGAGCTACTTTTTACCATCTGGTTACCGGGCAGTTCCCTTACAATGGTGAGAATACTGATGAGATCGCCCGGCAGCATGTTTATGGTTCACTTGTTCCGCCTAAAGAAGTTTGTCCGGAAGTACCGCAGGAGTTGAACGATATTATTGTAAAAATGATGGCAAAAGCTCCGGCTGACCGTTTTCAGAATTGCCGCGATCTGGCAGATGCATTGAAGAAGTTTCTGGATAACGACGGCAAACCTGCCGCCGGAGGATTGAGCGGTTTGGGCGGCGGATTGAGTGGCGGCAAGATCACTCTCGGTGCCGGTTCCGGCGGTGGTTTGCAATCGGGCGGCGGACTTTCCGGCAACGGCGGACAGGCTAAAATAGTCATACCTTCCGGTCAGTCAAAGATTTCACTGAAAATAGCAGGTAAAAAAGAAGAGGCAAAAGCTCCGGAAACGGCTCCGGAAGCCACCCCGGCGGTTGCACCGGAAGCGGTGGCGGCATCTGCTTCAGAAACAGCTCCGGAAGCCACCTCTGCGTCTGTTCCAGGTACGAATGAAACTCCGAAGGATGAAAAAGCTCCCAAACCGGTTATAAAGCTGGCAATGAAAAAGCCTGCTGCTGTACCGGCGGATAATTCAGCGGAAGAAAAAAAAGTTCAGGTGCAGAATTCTGATAATGATACGCTTGAGGTTATCAAGCTCGGAGCTGAAAATAAAAAAACTGATACCGTTGCAAGCCCCCCGGCAGAGGGAAAAGATGTCAGGGCATCTGATAGTGCCGATGCTGAAGTCCCGGAGATTACTGAAACTCAAGATGACCCGGCACAGGAAAAAAGCGAAACTGCCGGCAGAAAAAAATCCGGTGCAGCAGTTGTGATAATTTTCGCCGTTGTACTGTTGTTGCTTGCTGCCGGCGGTGGCGGATGGTATTACTGGAAGTATGTAATGAACAGAGATTCTGCTGTTCCGGAAAAGATTGAACCTGCCGCCGAGAATCCGGGTGGTGTCAAATTTGTCATACCTGAAGCGGAAGAGGCAGAAAAGCCCAAAGAAGTTACTTTGCCGAAAACAGCTGTTTACAAGCCTGAAGCAGAGGTGAAAGCTCCGGTGCTTTCGCCGTTTATGAGAGAAGCACGCAGCTTGGAAAGTCTGTATTTAAGCAGTGAAAGCAGTTTTTTGCAACGCTGGAAACAGCGTGCCGGGGCGTTAAAACCAAAAACTGCCGAAGAAAAGAAGTTCTATGAATCGCTGGATGAAAACTATGTTGCATCAGATGAAAAATTAACCGTCGAAACATCCCGTTCAGCATTGGCGACCGCTTATAAAAAACGCCTTGCTGATCTTGAACGCAAGGCAGAATACACTGCATTCAGAAAGCGTATTGCCGATGCAGAAAAAAAGGCTTTGGAGTTTTCCGAAGCCAGTGCTGAAAATTATGCCGCTGATCTTGAACGCAAGATGAGTTTGCTGGATTTTGCCATGCTTACTGCCGCCAGAACCCGGCGGGCAGCCGATTGGCAGAATTTCCAGAAAGCTTTGGCTTTGGCAAAAAATGAACCCAAGCGGGTAGCTGACCGGGAAGGTTTTGTCAAAACGGCTGAAAAACTTGCAAAATATGCTGAACGCCTGGAGTTTGTTGCAGAACAGGGTAAAGAGTTTACGGCGCTTTTGGAAAAAAACAAGTTTAAAGGTAAAAAGATAGAGGGTAGAAATGCTACGGCAACCGTGGTTGCGAGTAATCGCAATCTGGTAACTTTTTCGGTGATAACTTTCCCGAAGGAAACTGCTCCGAAACCGGCTCCCAAAGCTAAAAAGCCGGCCCCGGGCAAGGGAAAGAAGGCCGCCGCCAAACCGAAGCCGAAACCGAAACCCAAACCCAAAGCCAAACCCAGGCCGCCCAAACCTAAAGTTCATAAAATCGCTCTGATGATAAAGAAGCCGGAAGATGCCGCCGAAGTCAAGGCGTGGATTCAGGTTATCGAGCGTGATATGGGCAGAAGTGACCAGTATTTTTACTATATGCTTTACAATGGTTATCTCCAGCACAGCATTGCTTCGATCGCACCGGATGATTTCTGGAAGAAGCGGGTGGATAAGGTTATGCGTGGATACTTTGACCGCACAATATTTTACGCTAACACGGCTCAACTTGCGGCGTTGAAAAAATCTTTTGGTACCTGGAAGGATTTCCAGGAAGCATTGAAAGCATTTGAGGCAAAACAGTAATTTTTATGAAGATCGTTCATTTTTCTGATCCACATGCCGGAGGCTCCGCCGAAGACTGGATGGCGTATATCGACAAACGCTGGGTCGGTGTGTTCAACTACCGTTTCCGGCGGCGTTTCCGGCATGACTTGACTTTGCTGGAAAAAGCCGTTGACTATATATTGTCGGTCAAGCCGGATGTTGCGGTCTGCACGGGGGATTTGACTTCCACCGGTCAGCCGGGTGAATTTGAACGCACGCTCGCCATACTTGAGCCGTTGGTAAAATCCGATATTCCGCTGATATATCTGCCGGGCAATCACGATTGTTATGTGAAGCGTCCGAAGTGTGTTGCGGCAATGAAAAATGCTGTAAGTCATCTTAACGGCAAAGAATATAATTTTGATTCATTGCCGCAGATAAGGTCGATCGGCGGGGTGGATTTTCTGATGCTCAATACCAGTAGGCCTTCCAATCTGCTCTGCTCGTGGGGATTTGTGAGCAAAGAGGATGATTTGTGGATAGAAAAAGTCTGTCAAACCGAAAAAATCCGCCCCCGCATACTTGTTACCCATTATCCTATGTTTGAGGATCATCCGGTCTTACGGGTGCGGCACCGGTTGTTCGGGCAGAAAAACATTCTTAAATTTATGCAGGAAAACAAGATAGATCTTTCGCTCTGCGGGCATGTCCATAAGCCGTATTGCCGGGTAGATGCTTCCGGCCGGGGCGAAAATTGTGCCGGCAGTGTGACCCGCAACGGAGTTTTATCCAGTATTGAATATGATCCGGCAAGCGGTAAATTTGAATTTGAAAGCGTTGATTTGACTCAATGCAGGGCGATAAATAAATGAAAAGTCTGGTAAAACAAAGTCAGCTCTATTTTATATTTTCTTTTTTATTGCTGATGCTGTTCGGTACATTGCTGCTGAAAATGCCTTTCTGTTACCGCGGCGAAGGCTCTTTATCCTGGGCTGATGCGGCTTTCATGGCAACCAGTGCATCATGTATTACCGGGTTGGCCAGTGTGCCCATATCGCAATTTACGCTGGCGGGGCAGTTGATAATACTGCTTCTGGTACAGATCGGCGGCATCGGGATAATGGGGTTGACAGCTTCGATCGTGCTTTTTCTCGGTAACGGCATGAGCATGGGCAATACGATGATGATGTCGAACCTCAATGATAATTTTTCGTTGCGTAACACCGAAGGTATGCTAAAATTGATCGTCGGGTATGTTTTCAATCTGGAGGCGATCGGAGCTGGGCTGTTGATCGGGGCATTCATGCTGGAAAATAAATTCACTTTCTGGGAATGTATCTATTACGGCATATTTCATTCCATAGCCGGTTTCTGCAATGCCGGGTTCAGTCCTTTTGACAACAGTTTGCAGGGATTCGGTCCCGCAGTAAAGATAATAGTTGCACTGCTTATTATTTCCGGCGGTATCGGCGTTTATGTTATTTATGACCTTATGCAGACCCGCCGCCGGATCGGTATGCTGAAAATACATACCCGGCTGGTTATGATAAGTTCTGTTATACTGATAGTTCTCGGCACGCTGCTGATAAAACTTTTTGAACACCTTGAAGGCAATGCTCCGATAGCGTGGATCGACGCATTTTTTATGTCTGTATCGTCCAGAACAGCGGGGTATGTAACGATGCCGTTGAGCGAGCTTTCTCCCAACAGCATATCCATGCTGATAATATTTATGATGATCGGAGCGGCTCCCGGCTCGACCGGCGGCGGTATGAAAGTTACGGTTGTCGGAGTGGCGGCTCTGGCGATCATAAATACATTTCTGGGCAACCGGCGGGTTTTGCTTTTCCGGCGGGAGATCGCAATGGATAACATTCTTAAATCATTCACGATCATTGTAACATTTATACTGCTGGTGGCGGCTGGTTCGGCAGTGCTTTCGCCAATGCTTGCTCATTCAGAACAGGCAGTATGGTTCGAGGCGGCCTCGGCACTTTCCACTACCGGCATGAGTATGGATGTAACTTCGGCATTGCCGATACCGGCAAAGATGTTGATAATAACTTTCATGTTTATCGGCAGGATCGGGCCTTTTACCATATTTTTGTTTTTGCTTGACCGGGAAAAGAACAGCCGGATAAGCTATCCTGAAGAACGCATAATCATCGGTTGATTTACAGAAAGGATCATCTTATGAAAGGAGCATACGCCGTATTCGGAGCCGGATCATTCGGCAGTACCGTGGCAACCGAACTCAGTGAGGCGGGACATCATGTGGTCGTCATAGACCGCGACCGGGATGCAGTTTCTGCAATCCGGGAAAAAGTAACCGAAGCTCTGGTAGCTGATGTGAGCAATCCGGATGTGATACGCGAACTGGATATAAAAAAGTTTGATGCCGTCATCATGGGGATGAGTTCGCATTTTGAAGACCTTATTCTGGCATTGACCATCATCAAACAGGAGGGGGCAAAGAATATTTATGTAAAGGCCAACAGCGATATACAAAAGCGTATTCTGCTGCGGCTGGGGGCAGATCGTGTTATCCAGCCGGATAAAGATGTGGCAGAACGGCTCTGTGCCAAATTGAGCATGAGCAAGGTATCCGATATGTTTGAGTTCAAAGGCTCGTTTATAGCCGAAGTCGGAATACCGGATAAAATGGTCAACAAGACCATCCGTTCGCTGAATTTACGCAACAGATTCAATATAACAATATTGCTGTTGAAAAAGCCCGGTCAGGAGATGACAACGGTGTGGGATCCCAATATGGTATTGCAGTCTGAAGACCGTCTGATCGTCATCGGAGCAGAAAAAGCGATTACAGAGGTGTTCAAATAATTGCTTCGGGATTTGCAAAATATGCTTTGAGGAGGTAAATTATCATGAAACCGTTTTTTTATACAATATTTAAATATATGAGGTGATTATCGTGAGTGGAAATGTCAAAAGTGATCTTTACAAGTCTGCCGGGGTTGATATTGACCTGGCACAGAATCTTCTTGCCCAGGTGAAGGGTCGTATTTCGGCAACCAGACGGCCGGAAATGCTTTCGCCCATCGGTGGTTTCGGCGGATTGTTCCAGATCGACCTTGCCAAGTACAAGCACCCGGTGATGGTGTCGAGTATCGACGGCGTGGGAACCAAACTGATGATCGCGGCTATGATGCAGAAATATGATACCGTGGGGTTTGATATTGTAAACCATTGTATCAACGATATTTCCGTGCAGGGTGCTGAACCGGTCTATTTCATGGACTACATCGGTATCGGTAAACTGCGTTCTCCGCTTTACGAAGAAGTCCTTGGCGGTATTGCCGATGCTTGTAAAGCAGCCAACTGTGCTGTGCTTGGCGGCGAAACTGCCGAAATGCCCGGTATGTATGGCGATGACTTTGACCTCGTAGGCGTGATTACCGGTATTGTGGAAAAAGATGAGATCATCACCGGCGAAAAGATTGCTCCGGGATATGTTGCTATCGGTCTGGGTTCCAACGGGCTGCACACCAACGGTTTCAGTCTTGCCCGCAAGATCGTCTTCGATATTTGCAATTACACTGTTGATACGGTTTTGCCGGAACTCAACGGCGAAAGTGTCGGTGAAGCATTGCTCAAACCCCATATCTGCTACTATCCGGCGATCCGCGAGTGTCAGCAGAACAAGGTTGCTTTGGACGGTATAGCTCATATTACCGGCGGCGGACTGTACGACAATGTGCCGCGGATCCTGCCCGAAGGTGTGGGGGTGGTCTTTGATAAAGTCAAAAGTCTGCCGGTTCCGCCGATTTTCAAACTGTTGGTGGAAAAGGGCAATGTAAGCCATCAGGAAGCCTACCGCGTGTTCAACATGGGCGTAGGTATGGCCTGGTTTGTGCCGAAAGCCGATGAAGCCAAAGCGTTGGAAATCGCCCGCAAGAATGGCTATGCCGCTGAAACTATCGGTTATGTGGAAAAAAGCGATGTGCCGGTAACGGTCGTCGAATAATTGATTTGTCCGGAAAAATATGTTGAAATCTGCATCCGAAAAAATCCGTAAACTCTTTGAACAACCGTTCAATAAAGCTATTGATACGGTGGCGGGGGTGTTTGCCAACTCCGATCAGTTGAGTGCCAGTGATATGACACTTCTTGCGATGGTAAAAGCAGTGCTTCCGCCTGATAATGCGGGTATGGAAAAAGCGTTCAGCCGGATACGGAACAGATTGGAAAAACAGTCATTCAGCGATCGCAAGATCAGCACGCTTATAGATTTTCTCCGCAAAGTAGCACCCGGTTCACCGGAAAAAACAGTTGCCGTGCTGAACGGTTGCGAACCGGAGGAAAAAAAGCGTTTCATTGAAAATCTGCTGGCACTGTCGCTGGATTCTGATGAATATCGCATTGAGGCATTGGAACAAACCCGCAAGCTGGCATTGCTTGCCGGATATTCCGGGGCAGATTTCAATGAATGGGCGGAAACGATCAAAACTGCCCGCAACAACCGGTCAAAGATATTGCGTTCCGGTACGGGTATAGTGCTGGCGTTGATCGTTATCGGTTTGTTTGTATTGATCGCCACCTGGTTGAGTTCGCTGTTGTTCGGGGTGGTTCTGGCGTACATATTTTTGCCGCTGGAGCAATACTTTGAACAGTGTTTAAGGCGTAAACCCGGCAAGTTAGCCCGTCTTTTCGGGGGACTGAATCCGTTCGGCAGACTTGGAAAACATTTGCAGCGGCAGCAGAAGTTTGAACTTTCTGAATCCGAACAGAAACGCCGCGAACAGCAGGCTTTGACTACCAAAGCTACTACATTGACTGTATCGTGCGTAGTTACAGGGTTTCTGGTGCTGTTGCTGGGCTTTGCGTTGCTGTTGGGCAGTTATGTGAAATCATTCCATAAGTCAGTTGCAAAAGACAGCAAATTTGCTGCTGTAACCGGAGTCAGCGATCCGGTTCCGGCGGTAACTCCGGCTCCGGCGGCAGAACTTAAAACGCCGCCGGTAATTGCAGTGCCGGTCGAAAATAAGCCGGTAAAGGTATCATGGTGGGCACAGGCAAAAAATAAGGTAAATTCGTGGTTCGGAAAAAAAGGTGCGGTAAAAACTTCAGAAGAAATAAAAGCTGCCCAAAAAGTCAGTCAGTCGCCGACATTGACCCGCCGGGTAAACAATAAATTGATCAGTGTGCTGGATAATCTCAAGCAGAGATTCCAGAAATTGCCGGTAGTGCAGGGCGTGCTTACCGAACTCTCCAATTATCTGGCAGACGATAAAGCCGAAAAACAGCTTACCGAATTGGTGTTGAAAAAATCCGGCGGTCTGTTTGCCTTTGCCACTAAATTTGCAACTGTGGTCGCAACATTTCTGTTGAATATATTGATGACATTCTTCTTCTTTTCGCTGTTGCTGGGAAAACTGGCGGGGTTTGTCAATTCCCGTAAAGCCGAAGATAGAACAGTCGGCGATAATGGCAATCAGACGGCGTGTTACCTTGTCCGGACGGTATTCAACGGCAAATGGCTGCCGCAGATGTCCGAAGAAAATTTGCGTGAAGGCGACCGGATTGTGGGCGAGGTATTCAATAAACTGCGAATATGGCTCCGCGGTTATATGACTATGGTAACGATTGATTTCTGCGTATATACAACGGTCTTTTATCTTCTGGATGTGCCGTATGCTCCGGTTCTGGGGGCAGTGGCGGCAGTCGGTATCCTTCTGCCCTATATCGGGCCGGTATCAAGTGCATTGCTGACAGTGCTGGTAACACTGGCGGTAGGCGGAGCAGATGTATCTGTACAGCAAATTGCCGGAATCATCGGTATATATTTGCTGCACAATGGCATAATCGAACAATTTTTTATCTATCCGGCGGTCATTGGCGAGTCGTTGGGGCTTTCCACGCTGGAAACGATCATTGTGGTATTGCTTGGCGGTATAATCGCCGGTATTCCCGGTATGATTTTTGCTTTGCCGACCGCATCGGTCATTAAATATCTGGTGCCGCAGATCTACCGCTGTTGGCGATGAGAGGAGTTTATTTATGAAAAAGCGTATATTGCAGATTGCACTCACAGCCGCATTTACATTGTTTTTGACCGGTTGCGGATTATCCAGTCAATACAAAAACTTTGAAAATTCCGCCAATTTGCGGGTCGGAATGACCAAAGAACAGGTTCTGGAAATAATGGGTAAACCGCTGGATGCCGTATTTGCCAAACCCGATGTGTGGTATTATTACATCGAAACCCGCTGGCACGATGGTCAGGAAACGATCGACGAATGTATGCCGCTGGTCTTCAAGAATGGTAAACTCGCCGGTTGGGGCAATGATTTCTACAAGAAAGAAAAACTCTTCAAAAAGCAGTACGAACGCCCCCAGATCGAAGGCTTGAAATAATATTGCGGGGAATTCAAAAGCCCTCAAAAGTCGGCAATGGCATAACCTTCGCCATGCGGGGGGAGCGATTTTTGCTGTTACCTTACAGGTAGCAGCCAAAACCTACCGCCCCACCTGCCTGTGGTTCTGCTCATTGCCTTTGTTTTGATGACTTTTGAACTCCCCGCAGAAACCTCTATCCCCTTCAGAAGTTATCATTGGTACATAACCTTCGCCATGCGGGGGGAGCGATTTTTGCTGTTACCTTACAGGTAGCAGCCAAACCCTACCTCCCCACCTGCCTGTGGTTCTGCTCATTGCCTTTGTTTTGATGACTTTTGAGCTCCCCGCAGAAACCTCTATACCATTCAGAAGTTATCATTGGTACATAACCTTCGCCATGCGGGGGGGAGCGATTTTTACTGTTACCTTACAGGTAGCAGCCAAAACCTATCGCCCCACTGCCTGTGGTTCTGCTCATTGCCTTTGTTTTGATGACTTTTGAACTCCCCGCAGAAACCTCTATACCATTCAGAAGTTATCATTGGTACATAACCTTCGCCATGCGGGGGGAGCGATTTTTACTGTTACCTTACAGGTAGCAGCCAAAACCTACCGCCCCACCTGCCTGTGGTTCTGCTTATTACCTTTGTTTTGATGACTTTTGAACTCCCCGCAGAAACCTCTATACCATTCAGAAGTTATCATTGGTACATAACCTTCGCCATGCGGGGGGAGCGTGGCATATGATATAGTGTCGTAGGGCGAACACCTGTTTGCCGCTTAATATATAACGGTAAATAACGGTAATAAAAGGAGGCACTGTGTTGCAAAACTGCTGATGTTGTTTGCCAACAGATCACGCGGCGGCACGCCGCGATAGGGCGGTCAGCCTCCGTTTTTACGTTATTACGCCGTGACAAGCCGCGAACGCATGGAGGGCAGTTTGCCGGATACATTCCGGCAAACCGCGCGGAAATGTTCCGCGAAGCATCTCCGGAGTTGAGCGAAGCTCCCGGCGTTTGAGGGCACCGCGTCAGCGGTGGTTAAGGCGGCGTATGCCGCCGCTCTAATTAAAGTTGCCAAGTAACTCGTGCCGACAGGCAGAAAGCAGTGTAATGTTAAGCAACAACATTGGGCGGCAAGGCAGAATCGCCCGACCTGTCCGACCTGTAAGCACTCACTTTACTGCCCGCGTATGCGGAAAACGGCGGCAAGGTAACCCCATACCCTCTCATATTCTCCCATATTCTCCCATACTTTCATCATAAAAAAGCCGCCATCAACCGTATTGCCCGCTTGCCATGCCGGAACTTCAGTGGAGGCTGGCAAATGCGGCGATCTGCAATTACTTTAACGCCGCGATCACCGCATCGGTCACTTCGGTGGTGGTTGATTTTCCGCCGATATCCGGTGTGCGGATAACGCCTTGCGAAAGCACATCGGTAACTGCGTTCATGAGTTTTTCCGAAAGATCATAGCATTTGAAGTGGTCGAGCATCATAGCCGCCGCCCAGAAAGTACCGATGGGGTTGGCGATGCCTTTACCCGCAATGTCGGGAGCTGAACCGTGGATCGGTTCAAACATACTGGGATATTTGCCTTCGGGGTTGAGGTTTGCCGAGGGGGATATACCGATACTGCCGAGCATGGCGGAACCGAGGTCGGTAAGAATGTCGCCAAAAAGGTTGCTGGCTACAACAACTTGCAGACGGTCGGGGTGCATGATAAAATACCCGGCAAGGGCATCAATGTGCATCTGACTGGATTCAAAATATTTATATTCGCCGGCAACTTCGTTGAACACTTTGTCCCAGAAGACCATCGAGTAATTGAGTGCGTTGGATTTGGTGGCACTCATAACTTTATTGAGCTGATGGTTTTCAGCGTATTCAAATGCATAACGGATGATCCGTTCGGTACCTTTGCGGGTGAAGATGGAATCCTGATGGACGACTTCATCGGGCGTGTCAGCTTTTTTGATACTGCCTTTGCCGCAGTATTCGCCTTCAGAATTTTCGCGGATTACTACAAAGTCAATATCTTCGTTTTTGATCGGCGAACTCAAACCTTTGAGCAGTTTTACCGGGCGTAAATTCACATACTGGTCAAAACCCACCCGGATGGGCAGCAGGAGTTCCCGCAAAGATACATGATCCGGCACGCCGGGAAAGCCGACCGCACCGAGCAATATGGAATCGCAGTCGGAGAGGATCTTCAAGCCGTCTTCCGGCATCATTCTACCGGTTTTAAGATAATACTGGCAGCTCCATTCCAGCTCCTGAAAATCAAATTTCACGCCGCCGTGCTGTTCGGCAAGCACATTCAAAACCCGCACTGCTTCGCGGATAACATCCACGCCGATGCCGTCGCCGGGGATAAGTTTTACGGTAAATTTCTGCATATATCCTGCACCTTTTTTTTAGGAATTAAAAATTAATGATTTTATTTAAGCTTTATCCATTCGCCATTGTTCGCCGCACTTTGAGTTATGGCAAAACAGGCTTTGTGGGAGTTTACTGCCGAGGCAACATTGTGTTCGCTGTCGCGGTCTTCTTTCAGGCATCCGATAAAGTGTGCCAGCAGAGCCGGGAAGGGGTGGCCGTAAACATCGCCGGTTTTCTTTACGCCGGTATCAATCTGGAAAAACTCTTTCTGTTCTTTGAATTTTTCCAGATAAAAGCGGTCATTCATAATCGAACCTTTGTCGCCGATGATATGGGTATTGGCTGTGTAAGGTACATGACCGACCAGTGAACACGAAAACACCCCTTTTGCTCCATTGGCAAATCTGACTTGAGCCGTTTCCACCGGCGGGTAATCATACCAATCACCGACTTGGACTGCATCGCCGCGGACTTCTACAATGTCAGAATCAAGTAAATAGCGGGCAATATCCACGCTGTGACAACCGCCCAGAACGAACGCTCCACCGGCACGGCGGCCTTCCCGCATCCACGAGCCGCGTTCTCTGCCGAACCAGTAATCGACATTGGTCAGAAATACATTCCCGAGTTCACCTTCAGCGATCAGGCGTTTCTGTAACTGGCTTAAAGGATTGAACCGCAGCACCAGCCCCATGACGGTCTTTGTACGGTACTCATCAATGACTTTAACAAGTTCGTCAAGCTCACCGGCATTGATGGCGGCGGGTTTTTCCAGAAAAATATGCTTGCCGGCTTTAGCGGCCAGTATTGCTTCGGCGGCATGAAGATCGTTGGGGGTGGAAATCGAAACGATGTCCACGCTGCTGTCGTTGAGAATATCTTCAAATTTTTCATATACTTTGATATTGTGCAAACCGAATTCATTGATTTTGGCTTGAACACTTTCCCGGCGGCGGCTTCCTATACCGATAAGTTCACAATCAATATTTTTCAAATAAGCGGCAATATGACCGCTCGCCACCCATCCGCACCCCCAGAGGGCACAGCCGAATTTTCCGTTACGCATAAATAAATCTCCTTGTATGCCGTATAGAATATAACATAAAAGCGAAACTTTGCAAAAAATATACAAAAAAGATTTGACAAAATTTATACTTGTGATATATTAGTTAATACACAAGCCGAAGTGGCGGAACTGGCAGACGCACTAGACTCAAAATCTGGCGCCCTCTGGGCATGTGGGTTCGACTCCCACCTTCGGTACCATTTGGTTTATAATTCCTGCTGAAAAGATGTTTTCCGGCAGGATTTTTTTATGCCAAAAGTGTGTATTTAGTATGTAACATTGTATGTAATGTTTTCTGCTTTTAAGTGTTTGGGTAATCACCCCGTTTATTTACCAGAACTGTTGCGGAACGGATGATTGTTTTCTATAGTCTGTTTAAAACTGTTTTTTTCTGGAAAAGCTCTTTTCTCCGGTGGCAAAAAATATGGTTGGTGGTATATTATATACCAGTAAGACAGTTCGCCTTTTACTGCAGGTTCATGCCTGAAAAAAGATGAACCCGTTGTTTACCTGATTAAAAACTTTCAACTTTATTTTACAAGGAGTACAAAATGCCGCTGCCTGTTTACAAAAATCCTGCCGATTGCCGTTATGATATTCTTTCGCTTGGCGAAATCATGCTCCGTCTTGATCCCGGCGAGGGCCGTATCCATACTGCCAGAACTTTTCAGGCCTGGGAGGGCGGCGGTGAGTACAATGTTGCCAGAGGCTTACGCCGCTGTTTCGGTCTGCGTGCCGCTGTGGTTACGGCTTTTGCCGATAACCCCGTGGGCAGATTGCTGGAAGACCTCATCATGCAGGGCGGCGTTGATACATCCCTGATCCGGTGGATGCCCTATGACGGTACCGGCAGAACTTTGCGTAACGGGTTGAATTTTACCGAGCGTGGATTCGGTATCCGTGGAGCCAAAGGCTGTTCAGACCGTGGAAATACGGCGGTGTCGCAGCTTAAAGCTGGAATGATCGACTGGGATTATATTTTCGGAACTCTCGGTGTCCGGCATTTTCATACCGGCGGTATTTTTGCGGCTTTGTCTGATACTACTCCGGAAGTTGTGATCGAAGCATTGACTGCCGCAAAAAAATACGGAACCGTGACCAGTTATGACTTGAATTACCGTCCTTCGCTCTGGCAGAGCATCGGAGGCAAGGCTCGGGCACAGGAGGTCAACCGGCAGATCGCACCGCTGGTGGATGTGATGATCGGCAACGAAGAAGATTTTACCGCTTCGTTGGGGTTTGAGGTCAAAGGTACTGATTCTGAATTGAAAACGCTGCCTGTGGAGGCTTTCAAAAATATGATCAATCAGGTGGTTGAGTGCTATCCGAATTTCAAGGTGGTTGCCACTACTTTGCGTACCGTAAAAACCGCTACGGTCAATGACTGGGGAGCTGTTGCCTGGAGTGACGGCAAGTTTGCCCGTGCCATTCAACGCGACGGTTTGGAGATCCTCGACCGCGTCGGCGGTGGCGACAGTTTTGCTTCCGGTCTGATCTATGGACTTATGACCTACGGCGATTTGGAAAAAGCTGTCAACTGCGGAGCAGCTCACGGGGCGTTGGCAATGACCACACCGGGAGATACTTCCATGGCGTCTAAAGCAGAAGTTGAAAAACTCATGTCCGGCGGCAACGCCCGAGTTGATCGCTGATTTTTGCGGTCTTAAGAACTCTGTTTTAATTATGGAAAATATCCCGTTATTATGCGGGATATTTTCCAAACTTTTTCATTTCCGTTTGACTGTATTCTCTGTCTGATAAAATGCCGCCGTTTTTTTGTTGGCGGTTAAACGCCAAGTTCCTTTTGCAGAAGCTGCCGGATCAATTTAACGACTTGCATTTCGTAGTGTATCCCTTCGACAGTGAACCGCACTTCCGGCTCAAACCAGTCATGGGCGTTGAGCGGGTGTTTGAGCAGAAAATATTCGGCATTTTCCAGTTCAGATGGTTCTTCTGATTGGTCGTTGGCTATCACAACTATCTTGGTTGGTAAATCTTTACGCATTTTACGCAAAGCCGCACAAGCCCGGTCAATATCTTTGATGTCGCCTTCCAGGCGTTTATGCAAAAGGAAAAATACCAGACCGGGGAATTTCAGCATTTCATGAAAATTATTGATCCGCCGCTGAACCCGCTTGTGTAATTCGGCAAGCTGGTCAGGACCGCAATCCCGGTCGTGCGAATACCAGACACCGGTAGCCGGATCGTTAAGCCAGCGGCCGTTTTCATGATCATACTGCCACTTATCGTTGATGTAGTCGGCAAAATCATTTTCCAGAAAGCGAACCAATCCCTGCGGCGGAGTACGGGCCAAATCAAACGGCATACTTTTTTCGCCGGCGGCACGACAGGGTTTGAGCATGTAAACAGTAGGATAAGTTCTGGGCATACAATCCGCCCCCAGCGACACAATTTTGTAGTTCCCGGAATATTTTTTCATAAACTTGCGGTTATCGTTCATGAAATTCCATACCTCACCGGCAAGTTCAGGAACTTTATTGCTGATTTTGTTGTACTGCTGAAGTTGCATCTGCCAATGCGGTGCGGGGAGATGCTTACAAATAGTTAAAAAAAGTTTTCCGAATTTCATACAGTTTGTACCTTATATTTTTACTGAAAAAAACGAACTGCTTGCAGGATAATATATTGTTTTATAAACGCAAATGCAATTTTATATCAAAAAAGTTTCACAGAAATCCCATAATTTTGTAAAAGAGGTGTTTTTTGACAATGTTTGAGCGTGAGATTTTCTTAAAATTACTCCCCCCTGTTGTCAAATATCAGGTTTTTAGTTCAAATAAATCAGAAGCAAAATTCCATTTGTTTAGGTATTGACGGTGATGGTTTGTTTGATTTGTTTTTATGAAAAGAATTTGTGCTGGCAAGATCTAGTATTTCTTCACTGATTTTACTGATCATAGCCTCTAGGCTCTGCGCTTCCCACAATCCGTTATTTTGATTGTAGATGTAAAATCGCCTCTCTGTAGGCATAAACACACAGCCGGAAAACGAACTAAAATATTCTGCAAAGGCTTGTAATCCGAGTGTTGGCTTCTGACCGCTGCTGATAATCAGTGATCCGTACTTGTTTTCGATGTTATAATCATCCATAGATTTTTCCTTTCTGGGTTAGGAGGACTATGGATAATATAACCTTAACTCTAAGGTTCGCCAGCCACTGTAAAGTCAAGACAAAATACCGTGGATAAATAAGATACAATAAGTAAGAATCGAAATATTCAGATTCTTGCTGACCGTATTAACAGGAATGTGCGGCTAAAAATTTTTCAATTTTTTTGATGTGGCAGATGAATGAGTTTGTGTGGCAGAAATGTGGCATTTTCTGTTCGGGAAGGCAGGAATTTGATGGAATCCGAAAGAATGGACAAAAAAAGCCGGTGTTGTGAGTTTGAGCTCAAAACACCGGAAAAAGGCAAAAAAAATGGTATGCCCGTCGCGATTCGAACGCGAGACCTTCTACTCCGGAGGCAGACGCTCTATCCAGCTGAGCTACGGGCACACAATAATTTATAGCTTTTTTACCAGTAAAAATCAAGAATTATGGCTACAATTATGGCTACACAAAACCGTATCGATTTTGTTCCCTGTTAAACAACCATCACTCAAATGAGCGATGGATCAAATATAGCACCACTCTCAAAGAAATCAAATCATCTGAAACATATTGTTATTCCGGTAAAAAAAAATTAAAATAAAGCGATTCTGACGATGATCACGTGCAGCGCATAAGCAATATCGCCAATTGCAATAAGTCACGCCAGATCACCTGTGATCCCCTTTTTGACTATATAAAAAGCAAAGGTTAACTCAATGGATGATATTTATTTTTATTTTTGATTTTTTTAGCTTATGGAAATAACATTATTATTGCCGCGGATATAATAAATTTCGTTGGCACTCAATCTTAAAGTCAAATGTCTTGAGAGGTCGCAATCGTTCAAGCCCTTATGCAAAATCTGCGGCGGAGTCAAATGGATATGCTCAATTTTACAATAATCAACCTGTCCGCCGGATAACCCGAAGAGTATCCGCATTTCAAACAGTTCGTGCAAATGCATTTTGGCAGTGTTCCAAGATGTGCTTTGCGACAAAGTTTGTCATTATTCACGCACAGCACCAGCGGAAGATTTTGCAAATGCAGCAAACTGTTACGGATATTTTCCAAATAAGTTATTTCGTCAATCATTGAACATCTCCATAAGTTTAATATATACAACCGAACAGGGGAAGTCAAATCAAACAAGAGAAATATTTTTCAAGTTTCCATTGCTGTTGTAAGAGCGGTTTTTGAGGATATTTTGTGAAAAAGAAAACAAAAAAGCCAGTCACTTGGACTGGCGTGGATACAAAAATAGTGGAGCATAATAAGCTCAAATCAAAACTTATTCGCTGTTGTGTGTGGTCATTTCTTCTAATGCTTTTAAGGTTTGAGATACTGCCAAATCACCGGCTTCCGGTTTCAGTACGTATTTTCCCATAAGCTGCCGGCAGTCAACTTCATATCCACCGATTGCAATTGCTCCCTTGTCGGGCACATAGCCATAACAGCCGTTTACATTGCTGCAAAGCAGATTATATTTAAACGGACCATATTTACGCAGCCTTAATGAAAATACAGAAAACATTTCATACGGAAATGGAATCAATGCCAACGCCCCGATTTGAACAATAGTTTGGGGTATTTCGATTGTTTCCTGCAATGGCTGCTGCCAACTTTCAAAAGCTTGTTTGGCTACATAGTATTCACGCGGGAAAAGCTTATCGGGAGCAGACTGAGCTTCATGAAATTCTATAATTGCTTTTGCCTCTTCTGCGCTCATTGGTATTTCCTGGGGCAGAGTGAGTTTTGAGGTATGGACTTTCAAAGGTAAATCGCTGCGGAAATCACGCATATTCATCAACAAACTCAATGCATCTGATGCGGCACGGTAACCGACCTCTTCCACGGATTTAATGCCGTCGCCCTGGCCGGCACTGTATCCGAACATAGTTGTACTTTCAAGCCACTTATTGGTACGGGGACCGACATCACCTATTGCTCCATTGATAAAGATGACCGGTACCTGATAATATTCCCCGATGCGCTTACGCATCACTCCGCACCAATCACTTGAAATATCTGGAGTTGCTCCCATGGCAGTATTATGTGCACTGCAATGGATCAACACACCGATATCCTGATTGTTTTGAACATCTTTAAATTTTACCGCAGTCATATTGCTGTCATACATAGCAAATGGATCTGCGTGAAAGCCTTCAATAAGACCATTTTTGTTCAGTCCGCGGCGGGAAACCCCGGCTTCGGTCTTTCCTCCAGCAATACATACCTTTGTTTCCTGCATAGAGCGTTGTGCTTGACAAACAGCCTCTACAATAGCCGGAATAGATTTTTCAGCATACTCCATACCTTTGTTTTCCGGATCAACTGTTGTTCTGCCAATTGTACGCTGATCAGTAGTGTGCGGTGCAGAATGAGTATGTGTGCAGCTGAAAAGAATATTCTGCTCCATAATGCCGGAGGCCTGACTAACCGCCTGACAGAATTTTTTGGTTATATCTGCACCAATAACACACCAATCCAAAGCAATTATGGCTGCTTCGGTATCACCATCTTTTATCACCATGGCAATCGCAGAAAGCGGTGAATGTACTGCATTTGCCAGGCGTTTGGGCATACCATAGCCGGTCAGATAAATACCCAACTCCGGAGTTATGTCGGAAATTGCAAACCCTATTTTCATTTTTATTTCTCTTTCTTCAAACAATTCATTACTGAAAAATATAAATCTGATTATTTGTTGAGCAGTTTACGCAAATGAGTCAAGCTTATAACTGCACTTTCAAAAGGATCGATTTTTGAATAATCCTGCTCATAAATCAGCCATTCTGCCGGAGTATCTGCTGCAGCGGCAATACATCCTGCCAAATCAATATTACCATTGCCCAACTCGGTAATGGAACCATCTTTAGCCATATCTTTCATATGAATCTGCCAAATGCGGGAACCCTGTTTTTTTATATACTGCACAGGATCTTGACCGCCTTTTTTGACCCAATAAACATCCAATTCAAAACCGACCTTCCCGGGATTGGTCTTTTGTATGACATTATCCAATCCGCAAGATCCATCAGTATATTGCTTGAGTTCCAATTCGTGATTGTGATAAGTAAAACGCAAACCATTGCGGGCAGCACTGTTACCCGCTTCATTGCAGATGCCGGAGGTTCGATCTTCGTAATCTGCATAATTTGCTTTGGTACGGTCGCCGCCGCAGCTCGTCGTTACAAACGGAGACTCAAGAACAGCTGCATATTTGTAAATCTCATTTTCCGGATCAATCAAATCCAGTGGTCTGCCATGAATACCACAAACTTTCAAACCTGTTTCTTTGAAAAACGCCGCCAATTCATCTGGTGCCATATCTCCGAAATAAAATGCAGGTTCCACGGCGTCACAGCCCAGTTTAACCAATTCTTTGCATACGCCTTTAAAATCTTGTTGAAGAGCTTCACGAATGCTGTAAAGCTGAATACCAATTTTGAAATCTTTCATTTTTTCCTCTTACAATTATTTTGCCACCACATTTTTATTGGCTTGACTGACAATAATGCGATCAATAAAGCATCCGTTGGCTTTGGTTGAACCTTTGACATAAGCCGGTCCCTGCAATTTGCAGGATACAAAAATATCTGCTGGTTTGTCAGGATTGCCGGCATCATAAGTCTTATCCAGCTGTACCGGTGTCAAGCCCCACGAATAGTGACCCCACATGCGAATTTTTTCGGTCAGTTTGATGTCGCTGATTTTGTACCAGTGATATTTTTCATCTTGGGGCGGTTTTCTGATGGTCAAACGGGTGACAAGTGCTTTTTTTGCACGATCATAAATACCGATTTCAAACGGCTTGTTATGATCGTCACCAATATATGCTGCCGTTTTCCCGTCAGCAGCTTCGGCATCTTCCGTAATCTTGCATCGTGGCGACAGTATTTCAAACTTTGACCAGATAAAATCTTCATAGATCGGAATATTCTGCAAAAAATCAGGCACCGCTGCTGCTTTTGCTCCTGGGGAGTTTGGAGTGATGTTTTTGTCTGCCGGTGTCACAATAATACGGTCCATAAAAGTACCGTTGTTTTTGGTAGAACCTTTCACATAAACGGGGCCTTGCAGTTTGAACGAAATATATATATCATAACGTTGTTCCGGATTACGGGCATCATAAACATTTTGCAGGAAGATCGGCGTCAATCCCCAGGATGCGTGTCCCCACATACGCATATTGGCTGTGAGCTGTATGTTGGAGAATTTGTACCAGTGATATTTTTCATCCTGAGGCGGCTGATGAAATACTTTGCGCGCAACGACTTTTCTCTGCTGATTCTCATACAGCCCAAGTTCAAACGGCTGCATAAACTTACTGTCAAAATAGAATGCGGTCTGACCGCCGGCGGCCTCTGCATCCTCAATGACCTGGAACTTAATCCCCTGGGTATTGAATGTTCCGGCAGTAAAATCTGCTGTAATGGGGGTGTTTTTCAGGAAATCCGGCACTTCGATCACATTGATATAACTTTTGTAAAAAGTTTCATTGCTTTTCCGGATAGCCGCACGGATGAGATTGGGCCGGTAATATTGTTCCTGGTAGTATTTAATTGCAATAGCATCAGCAGCTTCTTTCCAGCGTTTTGCTACCATTTCCCGCTCAAATATTCCACCTTGATCTTTAAGTATTTTAAGAGAAGGTTTATTGAGCATTAGTGAATCAAAGGGAAAGCGTTCCTGACGCACACGGACAAGATATTCCGGATGATTTTTTACTGCATTTTCTGCTGAAGTAAGCAGCCGGTCAGCGTCAAGAACTAACGCACGGTCAAGATATTCGCGCCGCTGGAAGCTGAAATGCGAGATACCTTGGGGATTTTCGGCAAGGCGTTTTTCCAGTAAAGCAAGCAATTTTTCCATATATTCAGCTGCCGGGCCATAATATTTAACCATAAAATCTTTGATCAGAGCTTCCACATTCTGCTTGGGGTCTATCAGTAACCTCATATGGGCAAAATGTTCCAAATCTGCAAAACTCTGGATTGCGATACGTCCGCTTTCGTGTATTTCACCTTCCAGATATGCATAAATGACTCCATTATCAGCATAATAACGCAAATCTGCCGCATGGGCACGAATCGTTGTGTAAGGAGTAGCTACTGCTTCAACATATATTCTGCCATAATCCCAGACGGCAAATTTATCGGCAACTTTCTGCCATGCTTTGATTTGAGCGAATGCTTTTTTATTGGCGGGATGGGTAAGGGGCAGCATATTTTCGCGGATACCGATTTTCGAAAATTCATTTCCCAACAGAGTCAGCCGTATGATTACATTATCACGCGCTTTGATATTTTTCGGAGCATCTGCCAAATACATATAGGCTTCTGTTAAAATGTAAACATCCGGATAGACTTTGGCGACTTCCGCTGCTATTTCATTGACAAATTCAAGTTGAGCTCCTGAAATTGCTTTATATTTTTTATACAATGCTTTACAGCCATTGCATTGGCAATATACAGGATTATCGTTGACCGAAAGAGCATAGATACAGGGCGCATAGGTTCCCGGGCGGGTCTTGGCAATGTTTTCCCGATCAGAACGGATATAATCCAAAAGCGTTTTCAAAACTTCTTTCCGGGCTCCGGGATTGGACATACAAATCTGTCCTGGACCTCTGGAATTAATTGCTTTCAGGCGGACACCGTTCGCGTTGAGAGCATAGTATTCATCATTTTTAAAGTTTTTGCTGAAATAATGAAATGTATGCACCCCACCAGGTTTGCCGGCAAAATCATACCAACCGAATTTATCTTGCGGATAGACAAAGCTGCGGTTATGAGTCCAGAATGGATTGAAAGTGTAAATGCCTATTGAAGAATTCCGGAACGGGAAGTAGGGTTTTCCGCTTAAATTGATATTTTCAGGCAGAGAAATCGTATTTTTGCGGTCAATATATTCCATATCCACTGCATATGCCCGGTAATTGGCAAATCGTTCCAGAAATTCCAGAGCGCCATTATACACGCCGCGTAAATCAGAACCGGCAATCTGAATAAGCCGGTGAGTTACCTGACGGATCGACCATTCTTCAGCATCCCATTTTTTGCCTGGCGTACTCTGTAAATTTTTATCTTTCTCTGACCAGCCAAGAAAAACTGCCGGGCTTTTTCCATCCCATTGAACTTCGCTTAACATATTGATATTTTTGCCGAACGCTTTGCTCAACTGCTGCTGCATAACGCCGCCGATATATTTTATTGAGGCATCGGGATTATTGCAGATCACAATATTCCAAGTCGAATCAATTTCTGCTGCATGGGTGCAAAACATACACAATGCAGCAATCAATGTAAAAAGATATTTCATAGTTTATATATTTCTGTTTCTGATAATTAGTGGTTTATTCCGGCATTTCCGCATAATCGCCATCTTCGCAATCCCAGATGTTGAACATATTGGACATACCTTTGTTGACGCCAACCTTATTTCTCCATTCGGCATGACCATCAGCGAACAACTGGTTCAAACCTTTGCCGTGAGCACCTTTATCGCCGATACTTATATCAATCTGACTGCCGTTATTGTACCATTTCAGCAAACCGTCAAGTTTGCGGGTTCCATTGGCATTGATGCCGCTGGTCCAATGGTCTGCCATTATCAAAGTTTTACCGGGTTCAGGCAGATTGCTGGATCGGGAAACTTGCAAATGATAGTTCGCTTTGTCTTTAAGCGATGCCCAGGCAAATTCATGACCGAAGTGCGCACTGTAACCATAACTGTAAACAAATGGGTAATAATTGTAAGAAAATCCGGGAGCGGCATCAGATGGACACATCAGGAAGGAATATGAGATCGGCACTTTGTTATCAAGCCCCTTGATGCTGGTCTTTATTGTATCGCCAAACCATTTTTCAAGAGCCAATTTATCAATCCAGCTCTTCCCATCGGGATTTTTTCCACTCATATAGTAATCGCGATTGTCATCAGAGTAGATATTCCAATGAATCGCAAATTGTTTGAGATTGCTCAAACACGATGCCGATCGACCGCGTTCTCTGGCGGCAGATAGTGCAGGCAAAAGCATAGCCGCGAGAATGGCAATAATAGCAATAACAACCAGCAATTCGATAAGCGTAAAAGAATATATCGTATTTTTTTTCATTATTCATCCTCCTTCTGATTATCATTTTGTTAAATAAAACTGCTTTTTTACAAGCTGAATTTCAGTAATTTTCAAATATATCAATCACAATAGTAATGGGTCATTACTTTTTCAAAAGCATCGGCAACCATTGCGGTTTCTTTTTCCGGAAGCATCAGCCATTGCAGCTGACAAACCAGCAAGCGGTTGCAAACTATTTCTTCTGCATTGGCATTACTTTCGATCCTGTACATATCTTCCGGAACACTCCACAGATTCTGGTGATACATCGGCCGTCCCCAGCCGCCGCCTATTCTGCTGATACCTTCGGCTTGAAGTGCCAACGCTATATCCGAACGGGTGGTACCCTGTTTCAGACGATCAATATCAACAATGACACTGAAGATATAATAACTTTGGCGGGTAGCATGTTTGCCGCGTGCCTGAACTTTTATTCCGGGGAGTGCATCAATGCGTTTTCGCAGATATTCTGCGTTGCGTTCACGCATAATGGTATCTTCTTTAAGGTGTGCCAGCTGCCCGGAAAGAATAGCTGCCTGAAATTCAGTAACCCGGTAATTACGACAAATAAGTCCCATCGGCGGCGGCGTCCCTTTCTGGCCTTGTTTGGAACCGATCTGATAACCGATATGCGAAAGCCGTCCCAGCTTTTCGGCTAATATTTCATCATTGGTAATGCAGGCACCACCTTCTCCAGAGGCAATAAGTTTGCTTTCCTGAAAACTGAAACTTCCGATGTCTCCCCAGGTACCGGTATGTCTGTTGCGCCACTCACCACCATGCGAGTGTGCACAATCTTCAATAACTTTAATATTGTGTTTGGCGGCGATTGCCAGAATACGATCAAGATCTGCCATAGATCCGAAAAGGTGAACCGGGATAACTGCTTTGGTTTTAGGCGTGATCGCCTGTTCAAATTTTTCTGGATCCATACACAGAGTATCCGGTTCAATATCCACGATCACCGGGGTTGCGCCGGTATATACTACTGCTTCACCAGTGGCAAGCCAGGTGTGAGCCGGCACGATCACTTCATCACCCGGCCCCACCCCGAGAGCCAACAGAGCCAATTCCAAAGTAACGGTTCCATTGGCCATCATTGAACAATATGCAGCACCGGTATAGGCTGCAAATTCTTCATTGAACGCCAATTCTTCGCTGCCGTAAAAAGACCAGCGGTGGGAATTGTAAATTTGCAAAAGTTTTTCGCCGGTCTGTTGATAAATCGGCGGCCACGCAGGCAGCGGAGCCGGTTGGGTAAAAACAGGATTTCCGCCTTCTATTGCCAATTGCGACATAAAATCCATCTCCTTGATTTTTATCGGGTTTACACAAAAAAGTTTTTTTTCTTCTAAAATTTACTTGAAAAAATGCTATTTTCAAGTATATTTAAGAAAAGCCTGTTGATAAAAACAATCATTTTGTTGATAAAAAAATGCAAAAAGAAGAGATCGCCCAATTATTATATTCCAGAAAGCCCTATCGGATAATTTCAAACTTTATCAGCGAATTACCGGTTGTTGAGCTCACTCCGGAAGTACTGCAATGGCACCGCAACCAGGAGGAAAGTCATCCTTACCGTGAAATATTGGTAGTTTTAACGGGTAGCGTTACCCAGCAGCTGAATAATAATTTCTATCATGTTTTGCCAAATTGTATTTTGTTTATCGACAGCAGTGAACACCATACACTGGAATACAGTCAGGTCAGCAGCGGAGTAAACTGCTGGCTGGTATTGAGGTCAGGAGAGTTGTTTTGGAAGTTTGTTGAGTGTGAAAATGGTTCTTATTCATATTTGCGTCGGGGTATTCTGCCGCAAAAAACATTGTTCAGTGCACTGGAAGAGTGTTGGAACAGTTTCAGTAAAGAAATGACTGAATTAGACAAAAGTGCATTGCTTTCTGAATTACAGGGGTTTCTGTCGCTGATTCTGACAAATATAGGCAGACAGTTGACTGAACCGCAATCCAGTTTACGGCAAGCCAACGAAACAATAGCCCGAGCAGCCATTCAACAAGTGGTTGCCCATGTTCAAAATTTTTGTGATTGTACAGTCACAGATATGGCTCGTTTAGCAGGTTATTCACCGGTACATTTTGCGCGATTATTTCATCATTTTACCGGAATGCGCCCCAAAGAATATATAAATCTTATCCGTAAGAAAAAGTATGCTGAAATGCAAGGCGCAGTTCCAGTAAAACAACTTGCCGAAATTCTTGGATTCGGATCGAGTGCAGCATTGGCACATTGGGTCAAGCAAAATCATTTGAATTGAACCACGACAAAAGCATTTTTCAAAAAAAATAAAAATTCAATGCCATATTATTTAAAAATAAATCAGACGACTCTTTTGTTGAAGTCGCCTGATTGGTTATCGAAGTTTTTTACGCTGCAAGAATCTGGTGCACTCGCGTCTTGCTGATGCCGCATTCTTTTGCTATTGCTGCCAATGACAAACCTTGTTCGCGCAGCAGCTTTACTTTATCTGTATCGGCTTGCTGTGGTCTGCCAAGCGTTTTGCCAGATCTTTTGACGCGCTCAAGACCTGCTTTTGTACGTTCAGAGATGCGGATGCGTTCTTGTTTTGCCAATGCTGCCATTATCGAGATGATAGCATCCGCAAAGATTCCGAGACTACTGATATATTCTTCTGTGTAGCTATGCCATTTGACGCGGTAATCATCTAGTCGCGTCAGGTATTCGAGAGTCTTACGGCTGCCTTCGCGACTGAATCTATCAAGCGACCAAAACAGCAGCACATCGAATTGCTTCTGGTGTGCCATCTTGAAGATCTTATTCAAACCGGCACGTTCCGCTGCCGATTTACCGCCGGAACAGACATCGGTGATAACTTCCACAACATTCCACTGTTGACGCGCCGCATATTCTTTCAACTGATTGATTTGATTTTCTGCTTCCTGTTTATCAGTCGAAACACGTCCATAGATAACACACCGCATTTTTTACCTCCTTGACATCGTTCACAAAAGGGTGTCTAAAATTGTCCATTTTTCACGCTCAAAAAACGGTCAATTTTTATCGTTCAGTAAACGTTCGTTTATTGAACGCGATCGATCGTATCACAAAATTGCCAAAAGTCAAGATCTGAAACACAGTTTTTGAATTTTTTTATGCAATATGAATCAGAAATATGTTTTTTCATCATGTCACCAAATCATTAGAGAGCTATATTGCCAAATGATGGACTGACAAAAAAATTCCGACCGATTCCCCCTATATACATACACCACAATGGCATCCATAATATATACACTGCCACTACCAAAGTTTATCATATTTTTAATCAGTTTATCATTCTGGTATGTAAATGGTTTATTATTCAAATGGTTATGATAAACTATGATGTGGAAAATTCTTGTCATCCTGATACAAAAATTGTCATATCAAATGAATGGCTGAAAAATAGAAAGGCATCGAAAATGATGCCCTTCTGCAATTATTTTTTCAAAATTGTGTTTTCTCATCTGAATTTTGGAACAGGATACATTCTTCCAAATTAACATAAACAAAATCCCCTTTTTCGAGATGCTTTTTAACAATACCGCCTTGAAAGTAAGTCATAATGCTTCGGGTGAATGCTATTCTGGTTGCTGGAGCATACCGATAAAATTTATGCGAATCCTGGTAACTGTCCCACATTATTTTGACCATGAAGCCAGTAACCCCATTTAACTCATGTCTATTTTGTGGAATCCATTTATCTTCCAACCATTCCAAAACTGATTGGTTAACATTGGACAATATTTTCTTTTTACTGAGATTTGCGCTTTGATATTGCAAAAAGCCGTTGTTCATATACTTTTGCACGCATTTTATCATAAATGCATCAAATGCAGCCCATTCTTCTTGTGTCCAGTCGTAGAAAAATCTATTGCCGAAATCATCAAGTGGCGTAAAGCTGGAATTATAATAATTCTCCAGTTCCAGCAATACTAATCTTCTTTTTGTGGATTCTTGCTCAAGATTTCGTGGAATGAAATTGCTAGTTAAAATGATTTTGGGTGCATCATCAAAAGAAATTACCTCTTTATTTTTACATTTTTTCTCAATAATGAATTTGCCCGTAATTTTATTGTAAATTGACTCGAAACAAAAATCCTTTTTGATATCTTGAATCGCGTAGATGGTTTGTCCATGTTGATACTCGGAAAAGCAAAATCGATCTTCGTGTTTCAGATCTTTTCCGTCTATTTCGCCACATATTCTGAACATCTACAAGCCATTAATCAAAAGCCCTTTTCCAGTTCCTCCTGTGGAATAATCACCATCGAATTCAGCTTGTCTATCTGTAATTAACACTGCTTTTGCTTTGGCTGGGTCTTTATATCTGCTTATCAAATAACCGATAATCGAACATGCATTATCTCTATTGTGGTGATTTAAGATTATACCAGATTCATTTTTGTCTCCTGTAATGTTTGTAACAAATTTTTCGAATTGACCATTCTGTATATCTGAAGGACAATAATTTCTTTCCATCGATTTATATTGTCCGCTCCATATATAACCTTGTATTGCTGAGTATGGGATCAATGTTACTTGAGATTTTTCAATTTTTAAGACGCCATTCTTATAGTATAAAAATGTCGTATCAGGAGTATCGGTATGCTTAGTGATTTCTATCAAAGGCAACATGGCAAAAAAGGTCAGAGGTTGACTTTTCAAAAATGCAACTGCTTTTTCTTGAACTTCTGCTGGTTGGGTTTTAGCAATTTCCTGCAAAATATTATTGATAATATATGATTTCTCCACTTGTTCTACTAATTTTCCTGTGACGCGAACAGTCACAATGTTCTCCCCATTTTTATATGCACGATAGCCATATTTTTCAATAAAACGAAGCATCGAAAGATTAGATATACTCCCTTTTGCATTGAGCAACTAAAATGTTTCATTTTTAACGCTGGAGCTGGAATGTCTTGCATTCCATTCCGCAAAACTGCAAGTAGCGTCATTGATCGCCATCACATACTGTGCTGAACCATTCCGCCCTGCACACCAGAACCTCTCCCAACGGTTGGGATTTTTGCATGCTTCATCAATCGCATATCCTGATTTTTTTAAATAATTGTGAATCTGCAAAAGTCTAATTTTCCATTCTTCAGGAGAAGAGGCATCCAATCGTATAATAGTATGTATTGATTTCTTACCACTGAATAAATGGCAAATCCATGGAAGATCCAGTCTTTCAAGATTTTTTTTGGACTTTGCAATAAAAGCGGCGATATCTTCACCAGCAACAGGATCTGCCTCTATATAGGCATACTTCCAGTCAATAATGTGCTCATTCAAGATGGATCCTGCTGCTTTTTCTTTTCTATATGAAGAAAAAGCTGCTTCGTCTATAGTATTCAATTGAACGTACATGCCACCGTCGAACTGCAGCAATCCTTTTAAGGTATTATAACTTAAGTTCTTCTTATTGGTGACAACAATGCTCGTACTATCTGGTACCATCTTTCCTTTGCAGTTTTTTCCGTCACACACAAAGATTGATGAATCATTTTCATAGAGGATATCCATAACTTTTTGGGCATTGGTTATTGCCTCATCAATTGTTACTGGATTCATGACATCATAAGAATACCATTTAATTGGAGATTTTATTTTTGCGGATTCAGCATGAGGTAATTGATGACCGTTGTTTTTGGCGAGGTTAAATATATGAGCTCGTGCATCTTGAGTTGTTGATTTTGGCTTCAAACCGTTCCAACGAGCAATATCAAATTCTTCTGAACCACACCAAGTATTAACGTCTTCTCTACTATACCCTGCGCTTTTCATTGACATGCACAGCTTCAGCCATTCGTTGTATGTCTCACCAGAGCCATCACTTGGAATCCCAGGAATCGCCTTTAGCATACCTTCGCTTATTTGCATCCAATACATTTCATCACTAAAATCATTTTTTGCCATAAACATTTTCCTTCTATCACCAAAAATTATTACACAAGCAACTGGTGCAGCAGGTGACATTGACTTGCACCGTTGCGACGATAACAGATTTTAGTATCGACATTGATAATATGGTATTGAATTTTTTTGATTTTCAAAAAAAATGCAAAAATTTTAAAATTTAAAAAATCTGGAATTCCGAAAATTCTGATAATACTACCTTGGTTAGATTATCTTTACTCGGCAATGCTAAAAATGATAATGAGGCTATTTTCAGAATGGGGATTTAAAACCATCCGGACTACTTCCTGTGGTTTTCAGTATAATATATTATAATGTATATACTAAAAAGGAGTTGACAATGGCAAAAATACACAATTTTATCAGCATCGAACAAGTCGCGTACCACTAGGCGGGGCATACTCTGTACTACCTATTGCGCGGAATCACCCCCGATCGAGTTGAAGTTATCGGTGCCGGTTACGGGATGACGGTTGCAGAAGACCCGCTTTTCCCATATTCGCATCTTACATAGGATTTTATTTTGCTGGCTGGTACTGTGGCTGAGCATATCTATGCCGGGGATTTTGCGGATGTTCTATAGCTTGTGCATTCAGGTGGTATTCCTGAAGGTGCTGATTCTGACTTTTCTAACTTATACGAAATAGATTTTGAAATCATAGCAGAGATGATGATGTACCTCTATGATTTGTTCGCGACAGAACGCTGGCTTTTGCTTTCAGCAATCGCAGAAGAGCTTATCGAGAAAAGGGTATTGGAAAAAAATGAAATCAGTAGAATTGTAGTAAGATTAGCACGTATTAATCAAAATATGGAACGCATTGGCAAACTCCGGAAAAAGCGGATTTATCCGGAATGTTCAACGCGACGCCGTACGTTTAGTCGATCCAAGTAACATAAAAATAGAATTAGGAATAGTCGTTGCCAGCAACTACTGGCAACGACTTTTTATTATATTGCTTTAGCGTAAAAAAACTACCGGCTGAGCCGGTATGTTGCCGAAATAGCTTTAGCTTCAAGTTTAAAAAGGCAAACTCCCTGCTATAGTATGCAAGGTTCGCCAACCGCATACACAAAG
>SUVS01000070.1 GCA_015061885.1 Lentisphaerota bacterium | reverse complement strand
TTTGGATCCCGATTACTTGGCTTACATGCTGAAATATGACTCAGTTCATGGCATTTTCAAGCATGACATCAAAGTCGATGGCAACTATCTCGTGGTCGATGGCAACAAGATCCGTCTGACCGCCGAAATGGATCCGGCAAACCTGAAGTGGGACGAAGTCGGTGCTGATGTCGTCGTCGAATCCACCGGTCTCTTCCTCGAAGATGCCAAGGCCCGCAAGCACATCGAAGCCGGTGCCAAGAAAGTCATCATGTCTGCTCCCAGCAAAGACGCCACTCCGATGTTCGTCTATGGTGTGAACGACAAGACCTATGCCGGTCAGGACATCATCTCCAACGCCAGCTGCACCACCAACTGCCTGGCTCCCATCAGCAAAGTTCTGAACGACAAATTCGGTATCAAACGCGGTTTGATGACCACCATCCACGCTGCCACCGCCACCCAGAAGACTGTTGACGGTCCTTCCAAGAAGGATTGGAGAGGCGGCCGCGGTATCCTCGAAAACATGATCCCCTCCAGCACCGGTGCTGCCAAGGCTGTCGGTAAGGTTCTGCCCGAATTGAACGGCAAACTTACCGGTATGAGTGTCCGCGTTCCCACCAGCGACGTTTCTTTCGTTGACCTGACTGTCGAACTGAACAACGAATGCACCTATGATCAGATCTGTGCTGCCATGAAGGAAGCCGCTGAAGGCGAACTCAAAGGCATTCTCGGTTACACCGACGAAGCTGTTGTTTCCACCGACTTCGTTGACGATCCCCGCACCAGCATCTTCGATGCCAAGGCCGGTATCCAGCTCGACGGCACCTTCGTCAAGGTCTGCAGCTGGTATGACAACGAATGGGGCTACAGCAACAAAGTTCTGGAAATGGCCAAAGTCATTACCAAGTAAGTTATTTGCTTGATTTGTACCCAAAGCGGGACGGGATCACTCCCGCCCCGCTTTTTTAATTAAATCTACAAAGAAACGATCTCCTGTATTTTCGCAAAAATATTGCGTGTAATACATTTTTCAAAATTTTAAGAGCATTTATTTTTTGCGGAAGCATAAAATAAATGCTGATAAAAGGTTTGGAAAAAGGAGATGGGGTTTGGGGAAGAGGAAAAGAACCTTTCCTCAAAAGGTTTTTTCCTCTTCCCCAAGAACCAAACACTATTTCTTAAAGGAAAAAAAATGAATATTGACAAAAAGACTGTAAAGGACATTTGCCTTACTGGCAAGCGTGTTGTTATGCGTGTTGACTTCAACGTTCCGCTGAAGGATGGTAAGGTTGCTGACGATACCCGTATTACTGCGGCTCTTCCGACCATCAAATACATTCTTGAGCAGGGTGCCAGTTTGACTTTGTTGAGCCATTTGGGTCGTCCCAAAGGCGAAGTCAAGCCGGAATTCAGCCTCAAACCGGTTGCTGAATATTTGCAGAATTTGCTTGGCAAGGAAGTCCGTTTTGCTGATGACTGCATTGGCGAAGCTGCGGTTGCCGCCAGCAAGGAACTGAAAGCCGGCGAAGTCATGCTGTGCGAAAACACCCGTTTCCACAAGTCCGAAGACCTCAAAGGCAAGACTGACGAAGAAAAAGCCGCTCTCAAAGAAATGGCTGCTGAACTTGCCAAGCTCGGCGAAATCTATGTCAACGACGCTTTCGGTACCGCCCACCGTGCCCACGCTTCCACCGCTGTTATCGCCGACATCATCGGCCACGACAAGAGCGTTGCCGGCTTTTTGATGGAAAAAGAACTCCAGTACCTCGGCAAAGCCGTTGCCGCTCCTGCCCGTCCCTTCGTCGCCATCATCGGCGGGGCCAAAGTTTCCGGCAAACTGGAAGTTCTCAACAGCCTGATGGAAAAAGTTGACTGCATCCTCATCGGCGGCGGTATGGCTTACACCTTCCTCAAGGCCCAGGGCCACGAAATCGGTAAATCTCTCTGCGAAGATGAACTTATTGACACCGCTAAAGAAGTTCTCGCCAAAGCTGCTGCCAAAGGCGTCAAATTCATGCTGCCCGTGGATAACAAAGTCGCCGCTGAATTCAGCAACGATGCCGCCACCAAAATCGTCGGCAACGACATCCCCGCTGATATGATGGCTCTCGATATCGGTCCAGAAACCGCCAAGGCCTACGCCGCCGAAATCGCCAACGCCAAAACCGTTGTCTGGAACGGCCCCATGGGTTGCTTTGAAATGCCCAACTTTGCCGCCGGTACCATGACCGTCTGCCAGGCTGTTGCCGACAGCGATTGCGTCAGCATCATCGGCGGCGGCGACAGCGTTGCAGCCGTCAACCAGAGCGGTCTGGCCGCCAAAATGTCCCACATCTCCACCGGCGGCGGTGCCTCGCTGGAATTCCTCGAAGGCAAAACCCTCCCCGGCGTCGCCGCACTGGCTGACAAGTAAGGTTTTGTAAAAGACTGGGGAACTTGGGGAGAGGAAAAAACCTTTTGAGGAAAGGTTCTTTTCCTCTCCCCAAACCCCTCTCTTTTTTCCAAACCTTTTATTGGCATTTTTCATTTTGAAAAAATGAAAAATGCCCTTAAAGTTTGGTAAAAGTTATACTTATTACGGCACCAAACGGTAAGGCACGGGTTTTATCTGCCGTTATCTTCCGTTTTTTACCGTTCGTTGCCGTTAAACACTTTTGGAATAATACTATGGAAAACGCTATTATTATTGAAAATGCTTCCGTCTATATGGACGAAAATCTTGTGCTTAAAAATATCAGCTGGACTCTGGAAAAGGGTGCGCGCTGTTTTCTTATGGGAGCCAATGGTGCCGGCAAGACCACATTGGTCAAACTTCTGATGGGTTTTGCGTGGCCGGTTTACGGTGCCCGCGTCGAGATCCTCGGCAATGTTTACGGCAAATGCAATCTGCAGGAAGTGCGTAAAAAGATCGGCTGGGTCAGCCCCTTTATGCAGCATTGGACCAGCGAAAACAGCAAAGCATTGCATGTGGTGCTTTCCGGGCTGGATGGCTCGCTGGGATTGTTCCGCGATGTCACTAAAGAAGAAGTTGATCGTGCTATGGAGATTCTGACCGAACTCAACGCCGCACATCTGTCTGAACGCTCATGGTATGCCTTGAGTTCCGGTGAACAGGTCAAATTCCTGATCGCCAGAGCCTTGATAACCAGCCCGGAACTGCTGATACTTGACGAACCGAGCGTATATATGGATTTGGCGGGCAGAGAGTATCTTTTGAGCGAAATCGAACGCTTCGCCAACAGCCGCCCCGATCTGACGTTGATCTTCATAACCCAGCGTATCGAAGAGATCATGCCGGTATTCAAATACGGTATGGCACTCAAAAACGGTACTATCTATAAATCCGGCTCAACCGAAGAAGTTCTGACCGAAGAAAACCTCGAACAAATCTTCAATATACCCGTAAAACTGCTCAAAAGCGACAACGGCCGCTTCTGGCCGGTAGTGGGTATAAGATAAAGGTCATCTCCTTTTTCCAAACCTTTTAGCGGCAAGGATTTTTCTCCCAAATCTTCCCAAAATCTCCCACTGCCGCCATCTATACTACCGCCCGCTCGCCACGCCGCAGTGCAACGAAGGCGAACCGTATGCGGCGAGTGGCATCAAGCACGTTTTTTCAGCGGTTGTATGCCCGATTGAAAAACTCCTCGGCTTGCTTTTTTTCGCCGGAAGTCAGGGCGGAAAAATCCGCCATCGGATTAGTAAATCCCAGTTCATTCCACTTGAAAAATCCCATGGTATGAAACGGCAGTAATTCGACTTTTTCTATATTATCGTATTGGGCAAGCAGCTCTGCGAGCTTTTTCAGATTTTCTTCAGTACAGGTCAAATCCTTTATCAGTACATGCCTTATCCAGACTGCTTTGCCGGTTTTTCGGCAGTGATCGAGTATTTGCACGGCATTGGCAAAACAGTGCGGATTACCGGTCAGGCGTCCGGCACTTTCTGCATCAACACCCTTTATATCCAGCAAAATAAGATCAGCTTCGTCGATAAGTTCGCAACACGATTCCAGCGGCACTGCTCCGGAGGTATCGAGGGCGGTGTGCAGATTTTCCTGCCGACACTTCTGCAGAACTTCCAGCACAAACTCCTGCTGTACCGCCGGTTCGCCGCCGGAAATGGTAACTCCGCCCTTTTGAATAAAATTGCGGCAGGATATTATCCGCTGCATCAACTCCCCGGCACTTGAGAGTCTGCCGCCGGAATTACTCCAACTGTCCGGATTATGGCAATAGATACAGCGGTTGGGACAACCCTGCATGAAAACCACATAACGCACCCCGGGGCCGTCAAGCGTGCCGAAACTTTCTTCGGAATGGATGCGTCCTGTGGCCATAGTGTTTTTTCAGAACTTACTGTGGAATGTACGGTTGACTACATCCAGCTGCTGTTCGCGGGTCAGCTTGATAAAGTTCACGGCATAACCCGATACCCGGATGGTCAGCTGCGGATATTTTTCCGGGTGATCCATGGCATCGAGCAGTACATCCCGCTGCAACACATTCACATTCAGGTGGTGTCCGTATTCCAGGAAGTATCCGTCCAGCAGTGTTACCAGATTACTGCACTGTTCTTCCGCATTACGCCCCAACGACTCCGGCACGATCGAGAAGGTGTAGCTGATGCCGTCTTCGGCGTAGTCGTAAGGCAGTTTGGCAACCGATTTGAGCGAAGCGACCGCACCGTTGACATCCCGCCCGTGCATGGGGTTGGCTCCCGGAGCAAACGGCTCACCGGCTTTGCGGCCATCGGGAGTGCTGGCGGTCTTTTTGCCGTACATCACATTCGATGTAATGGTCAGGATCGACATGGTCGGCTTGCTGTTGCGATAGGCAAAGTGGCTGGAAAGTTTCTTTTCAAAGCTCTTGACCATTTCCACGGCAATATCGTCCACCCGGTCATCGTTGTTGCCGAATTTCGGGAAGTCGCCTTCGATGATAAAGTCATACGCCAGACCGTCTTCGTTGACGACCGGTTTGACTTTGGCGTATTTGATCGCCGACAAGCTGTCGGTCAGCACCGAAAGTCCGGCAATACCGCCGGCCATGGTACGCACCACATTTTCGTCATGCAACGCCATTTCGATACGCTCATAGCAATATTTATCGTGCATGTAGTGGATGATATTGAGTGTATCAATATAGAGCTTGGAAAGCCAGTCGGTTATTTCGCCGAAGTTCCGCATCACTTCATCGTAGTTCAGATACTCGTCGGGATTGGCAAGGATCGGGATCGCGGGCCCGATCTGCTTGCCGTCGCACTTAACATCGCGGCCGCCGTTGATGGCGTACAGCAGAGCTTTGGCAAGGTTGCATCTGGCTCCGAAGAACTGCATCTGCTTACCGATACGCATCGCTGATACACAGCAGGCAATGCCGTAGTCATCGCCGAACTTGACCCGCATGAGGTCGTCGTTTTCGTACTGAATGGAAGATGTTTCCACAGAAATACGGCTGCAGAAGCGTTTGAAGTTTTCCGGCAGACGCGGACTCCACAACACGGTCAGGTTCGGTTCGGGAGCCGGGCCGAGGTTGACCAGCGTGTGCAGAAAGCGGTAGGACATTTTTGTAACCATGTGCCGTCCGTCCAGCGACATGCCGCCCAGCGATTCCGTGACCCAGGTGGGGTCGCCGCTGAAAAGTTCATCGTAAGCAGGTGTACGCAGGAAACGCACGATACGCAGTTTCATGATAAAGTGATCGACCATTTCCTGAATTTCGTCTTCGGTATATTTGCCTTCGGCGAGGTCTTTTTCGCTGTAAATATCCAGAAAAGTCGATATACGACCGATCGACATTGCCGCACCGTTCTGCTCTTTTACTGCCGCAAGATAGGCAAAGTAAAGCCACTGGATAGCTTCTTTGGTATCGGTTGCGGGCAAACTTATATCAAAACCGTAGCCGGCGGCCATCTCTTTGAGTTCGTACAAAGATTTGATCTGTTCGGCAATTTCTTCGCGGCGGCGGATGTGGTGCGAATCCATCACATCTATGACCATATCTTTTTTGGCACGCTTTTTCTCTTCGATGAGTTTATCCACCCCGTAAAGGGCCACACGGCGGTAGTCGCCGATAATGCGGCCGCGGCCGTAAGCATCCGGCAGACCGGTCATGATACCGGCATGGCGTGCCATTTTCATTTCGTCGGTGTAAACATCAAAGACGCCGTCGTTGTGGGTTTTGCGGTATTTGAAGACATGCTCGACAGTCGGGTCCATCTTTCTGCCGTATGCTTCCAGTTCGGTATGGATCAGGCGGATGCCGCCGAAGGGCATGATGGCACGCTTGAGCGGTTCATCGGTCTGCAAACCGACAATGGTTTCCAGCTCGCGGTCGATATATCCGGGGGCATGCGAAGTTATTGTGGAAATCGTCTTTTCGTCAATATCGTAAACCCCGTTACGCTGACGCTCCAGTTTCATTTGTTCGCACAGTTTATTCCACAAAGTTGTGGTTTTGCTGCTGGGATCGGTCAAAAACGAGTCATCACCGTCATAGGGTGTGTAGTTGCGTTGTATAAAATCGCGGACATTTATTTCGCGGTTCCAGGCACCGGTTTTGAATTCATTCATAATGGATTTGCTCCTCTTTATTCACAGTAAAATACTAAACACTGCCGGAAGTAAAGCATCCGGCGAACCTATATATAATATAGCACGCTTTTGCTGTTTTTGCAAATAAAGAGGAGTGCAAGCCCATTTGTCCGGCAGCTGCCGGCTATTGATTTGAGGCGGCTTGAGTTATGGTTTTATTGCTTTTCTTTTCCAATGCCAGATAGAAAAATAGCATTGCCAGCAATATTGCCATTGATATGAGTTCAAAGAAAAACATCCTGGGAGCCAGCGAACCCTTTTCCATGCTGAACGCCAGAAAGTTTTCAATACAGAAACTTACGGTCAGCAGTACGGTCATTATTGCCGACAGTACCAGCATACCGTGGTGCGGCAGCGGATCGGATTTTTCTGATGCTTTGCTCATGATGAAATAGCCTGCCAGCAATACTGCCACCAGCGGGATGCACAGCTTGAGATAGCCGCTTGCCGCCGCGGATGCCGCCTGATTATTTGCCATGCAATACATGAAAATGCTCCACAACAGCAGTATTGCCATTGCTCCGGTCATGCTCCAGACCGAAAGTCTGATTGCCAGCTTATGCGGCTTGCTGCATTCAGTTACCGGCATGACTTCCAGTCCGCCGGGAGCCCACGGTGCCGGAGCTTTGTAGCCCGTGTAACCGCCCAAACGCAGAAATTCGCGGTACATCATCATATAGCAGAATATTGCAATACTGCTGAAAAACAACGACCAGACAAAGATGAATCTGTAAGCGTAGTCGCCCAGATTGAACTTTTCTTTGATAAAGTCCATGAACAGCCCCAGCAGCAGGCTGAAAAACAGCACCATCAGACTGCGGAACATCGCTCCGGCAGAACAGAACTGTCCGAACCGGCTTTTAGGATAAAGCCGCATGAGCGATGGCATGTTGGATATTGCCCGGAAACGCAGCAGGAATGTTACCTGCGTTATCATCAGCGAACCCCAGAAAAAGACCTCCACCGGCGGCGAGAAGAATATCCATTTGCAATCCAGCACCGTACCCATCTGCCCGAAAAGCAGACAGAATACTGCTATACGCACCGGATGCCAGCGGTCAATAAACGGTGTGCCGACCAGTGCAATGGTAAAGACCAATACCGTACCGATCAATCCCGTCCACCCATTGAGCTGACCGATCTGCGAAAGGGTCAAACCCATGTTTTTCTGGTAAAATATGCTGAATACGGCAGTTGCCCCCGCGATCGTGGCGGCGGCGTTGCCGCAGAAAGCGTACCAGTAAAAGCGGTGCGAAAAACTCTCTTTCATAAAAGTCAGCATGGCACGGATGCCTTTGCTCTGGCGTTTTTCTTCGGCATCGGGTTCCGGGAAACGGGGCTCTTTTACGCAAAGACACATTATGCTCATACCGATGGCATACGCAATGGTTATACCGATAAGGATCCAGCGGAAATGCGTCAGGGAGTGTTCAAAAATAAAGAAGTTGAAAAATGCCGCCGCCAGTGAACTCAATATCTGGATGACCCCCATAAAACGGGTCATGAACTGCGGCGGGATAAGGTCGTTGTAAATGTAGTAGATGACCGATCCGACGAACATGAAGAAGAACTGGTAAATTACTACGATCACCGCCAGCAGTATGATCGTCATGGCTGCCGGAGAGAGTTTTACCCACGGAGCTATGGCTTTGAGCAGTATTTCGCTTTCGGTATCAACAAAAGCAAACAGCAGCCACGATGCACACATCATGGGCATGGTGTAAAAAATAAACGGGAACCGCCGCCCCCAGCGTTTGGAGCGGAACCGGTCGCTTTTGAAGCTCACCCACGGGCAGACGGTCATGTTGAGTATCTGGGCGAGAGTGCTCATGATAAAAATCAGCAATGTATTACTGCAGCCCAGGTCTTTGAGCCGCAGCGGAATGATCTTGGGTACGAACATTACCGATACGGAATAAACGAATACTCCGAGTATTATCAATGCCATTGTCAGGAGCAGTTTGCCCCGGGTGTAAGTCAGCGGTCCGGCGGTGTAGAGTACCGGTTCCTGTTTTTTTTCTTCAGCCATAAAATTTTACTCCGGCAAGTGTTTCAGAACTTGATGATTTTTATGTATTCGATCAAGCCGGGGAAGGGCTGATACCCTGCCGCCACCCGGTCGCCTACGGTAAAACGCACGGTGGAATCGGTCAGCGGCCTGGCGGGCAGAATGGTTTTGGCAACTTTGCCGTCGATCGTGAGCGTGATCTGGTCATCGGCATATTTGAGTGCCAGATCGTGCCATTCGCCGTCGCCCAGCACCGGAGCCATGACGATCTGCTGATTGAGTTTAGTACCGTCGCCGTAAATGATACGCACGGCAAATTCACCGCGGCCGGTGATGTGCAGAAGCAGTGCCGCACCGTTTTTGCTGGCGTAAGCACCGTCGAAGATATACATGTTGGCTCCCTTGATCCGTCCGGCGGCGGGGTCTTTGTAGCGGATGCGGGTCTGCACTTCAAAGCCATCCATCGGCAGCAGTTCTTTGCGGGGATCGCCCTTGAGGGTAAGCCCGCAGCCTTTGCCGTGATTTTTGCCGACTGTACAGGGCGAAAGTGCCAATTTGCCGGATTTTTCGTCTTTGACGAATTTGGCTTCGCCGCGTTTATTGAGCGTATATCTGGTGCTGGTGAGCTGTTCTTTGGTAAAATCCCATTCAGCGACCACGGTTCCGGCGGCAAAAGCCGGAGTGAACACTGCGGCGGCAACGGCTGTAAGTAAAAGTTTTTTCATTTATTTCCTTCTTTCTCGGGGGGTTACAAAAGTATTTGTGCAAAGTCCATGCTTTTGACGGTGATTTTTCTGTTGCCGGGCAAAGTTACGGTTTGATCGGTTTTGCCGCAGTTGAATACGGTCACAAGTTTTCTGCCTTTGTACTCATGTACCCGGTAACGCATATCTTTGGTCATGCCGGAGAGCTTGACCGTTTCATCGGCACGCTTGCCTTTGAAATAGTAGTCTTTGTATTTGATAACTGCGTGCAGCCCCGAAGCAACCGCATTAAGACGCGGTGCATCGTAGGCGTTGCCGGTGAAGAAACACAATCCGCGCAAGCCGCTGGCGGCACCGCCGAGTACTTCCAGCCGCAACTCTTCCGCACTCGGATGGTGATAACTCCAGCCGGGCTGCTGAACGCTTTGCAATGACGTTATCGGATAGGGTACGCCCCAGATGGGCTTTTTCAGATGTCTGGTATCGTTGTCGGCGTGATCGAGGAATACCACGCCTTCGTAGTTGTAATAACTTACCTGATGGGCATCGATGGCGTCGCCTCGGTCATATTCCAACGTATTGCAGGGTACGGTTTTGACAAACGACGGCGGGGTGCCGTCCAGATTCAAAGTATAGTCGTAGGCAACAAATTCGCAGTCTTTACGCAGACTGTGGATCATTTCCTTAACATTCTTGTGCAGTTTTACGGTAACATAGTTGCGGAAAGCCGACCATTTGTCGAAGTATTGCTTCAGAATGATCTTGCTGTCGAGCTTGACATCGTTGCCGATTTTTGCCCACTTGCGGAATTCGGCAATGGTGCCGGGGTGGAAACACGACAGTGTGCTTTGTCCGGTGCTCCAGAACTCAATATCTATCTGCACGATGGCGTGACCTTTACGGGGCAGGAGAGCTATACATTTTTTGAGATATTCTTTGTATAAATTCAAATATTCCGGATCAGCCATTGCCGCTCCCAACGCCAGATGCCCTTTGTCAACTCTGCCGTCGGCAAGCGTGCGGTAAGGCAGGTCTTTTTTGCCGGTGTAAATTCTTATATAATCCGGCGAATGGACCAATATGCTGGGCGAAAATCCCAGACTGCTTGCGTGTTCGGAAAAGGCTTTCTGCGATTCGTGGAGCGTGGTGTAGCTTACGCCGGACTTGAGCCAGTCGGTCAGATATGCGGCACGGGCTTTTTCGTTACGCAAATATGCTGCGGAACCGCCCCAGTTGCCGATCCGGTACTCTTTGATGATCTCCACGGGTTTTTCCGGCTTGAACAACTCAATCGGGATGATGCGTTTTTCGCCCTGAACATTACCCAGACGCATGTTGATTTTAATGGGCTTGAGCTTGCCGACTTTATCGGCACATTTTACAATGATCTGCAAGCCGCTGTAATGGTTGGGCTTGTTGCCCATCATGTATTTTTTCCAGTCAACGGGGTTGACAAAGCGGTAGGTGTTGGTGCCGGGTTCGGAATCAGCGAGTTTCTGATATTTTCTTTCGGGGCCGTAAACGGAAAATTGTGCGGAAAGGAGCTGTAACTCTTCCGGCAGTGTTACATCTACAATAGAATCGCCGTTGAGGGATTTATCGCCGGCAATGTGTATCTTGAAATAGCTGGTTCTGCCTGCGAGCATTTTGATATTGGGTTCTTCGTTATCCACATAACTGTAAAAATCAAACGGCGAAACAATGCCCCACAATGCCGGTTTGCGGTTGCGTTCGATTTCCCGGGCTTCCGCCGGATTGGCAGGCAGGATAACGAGGTTATCCACCAGAATGGAGCCTTTGCCGGAGTTGACCACTCCGGGTTTGAACGATACTGCATCCTTACGCAGTTCAAACGGCAGACTGTAAAGTTTGTAATCGCCGGCGGCGGCACCCGTGGCATGAAAGACTTCCAGCAGTTTGCCGTTGGCATCGAATTGATCCACGCTCAACAATACTTCGCTGCCCTTATCGGCTTTTACGCTGGCAAGCAAAGTGTATTTGCCGGGAGCGAATTTTTTGGCATCCAGAGCTTTTTTCGGGGCAATACCGTAACCGGATTTGCCGCTTTTCCAGGTAATCAGCCATGCTCCGGGATCACAACAGCCTTTTTCCACATATTTTATATCGGCAGTACCTTCAATGCCATCGGAGCGGCTGAAAAGGCCCCAGCTTCCGGCGGTGGCTTTGTCGGTGAAATTTTCTTGCCACACCCCCAAATCTGATATGCGTTCAACCTTGTAATCATCCACAAAGACTTTGCCGGCAAAGTTCTGCAAGCCGAGCTGCGGCATGAATCCGGCTGATTTCCCGGCGGCATATGATCCATCGGCAGGCACAAAAAGATACGCCTCGTGATAAGTCCACTCTTTTTTGATATGCAAGGGCAATGATATGGTGGCGGCTTTTACCAGATAACCGTTCACGCCCGGAAACATACGCATTATCATTGTACCCATGCCGGGGGTGTCGCTTTTGGCGTAACAGCTGAAGCGGTAAATGCCGCCCAGCGGCTTGTGTTTACGCACATCTATTGCCAAACCGGCACGCATGCTTACAGAAAATACGGCACAGCCCGGTGCGTTATGCCCTTCTTTGGCGTCAAACTCCAATTTGCCGCCGGAACCGGTGGGCGACCAGTGTTTGAACTTTTTCAGACATTCAGCAGAATTGAAGTTTTCTTCAAAGATAACTTCAGCTGAAAGCATGACGCCGCTGAAAAGCAACGCCAGCAAAGATAACACACGGATCATGAATACTTTTCCCTTTATTAATCCATTTTTGTTTCGTCGCAATATACGGGGCCTTCGAACTCGTTAGCACATGTTTCTCCGGCTTTGGCGTTGCGGGTTCCGGTATGACCGCCAAGATAGGTTATATTTATTGTTGTCTGATGGGCAACTGAATCCAGCACTTCTTCATGATTGCTCACCCGCTTGCAGACATCTGCCAGAATAGCCAGCCCCGGATCATCTCTGCCGACGATGGCCCGCGGCAGAAACTTATTGGCAGGTTTACCGCTACCTGCCCAGAAAATATAACTGGTGTAGCGAGAGTATCTGGAATTGCTTTTGTATGGACGGAAATGCACCGAGTCGCTTGGGCATTTATAATATCTTTCGCGGAATCCCGCAAGTCCTTTTTCTCCGGTTGGAACTTCACCGAAATAGCTGCCGCTTTCCACCAGACAGAACATATTGGTACCGGCGGCAGTTGAAAAAGCATAGCTGATAGACCATATCTGCCCCGCACTACCAGGCTGAACCGGCAGATAATCCTTATTGTCATTGGCGTACATCATGATACCTGTCATGAGCTGTTTTTGTTTTGCTAAACAGTTACTCTGTCTTGCCCGTTCACGCGCAGCGGAAAGAGCCGGCAGCAGCATGGCCGCCAGAATGGCGATGATAGCGATCACTACGAATGAAACTTGTTAAATTAGGGTTTTGGTGTTATATTATGGTGAAATGAAAAACTAAATTTGGAGGAAAATTTATGAAAGCTCTGATTTATGCCCGTCAAAGCAGTGGTAAAGATGATCTGTCT
>SUVS01000069.1 GCA_015061885.1 Lentisphaerota bacterium | reverse complement strand
CCTGACTTTCGATTTCCATAGCCTTCAGTTTCCTACGAAGAAGTGAGATGCTTTGTCCAACGATTTTTGCTGCAATTTCTGATTGCACCGGGAGCGTTATAGACAGGTGGCAGACGGACACTTGAAAGTGGCGGACTGTCAGATGATCGAGTCTTTGGACGAACCCTGTAAGGATTTGTTCAATAACGAGACGTTTTGATTGCGCTGGTGATGCTTGGAATGGAATAATTCTTTGTCTTGGCATCGTAAGTCCTTTCTTGTTGTGCAAATTATTACTTATGAATACTTCCATATTACCTGTGCATTTTTGAACTCAACTCCTGCTCAAAAAAATTGCAAAGATAGTACGGTATCGTACAATGGAAAGTAGTCAGTAGTTTTTAACAAAAAAGGACTGCGGTCATCCTCTGCCAATAACGGCAGAAAGGATGCCCATAAAAATGAACGAAGTGATGATTTCAAAAGAAACTGTAAGGATGTTTCGACGGATAATGAAACCTCTTGCCGAGGAAGGAGTGATTCCCCTTCCTGAATACAACGAAGTAATTTCACAGTTAACCAGCCTTGCAGAACATGGCAAGCCAAAGCCAGTTATCATTCCCCGTCTTGTAGATATGAAAGAGGCGGCGTCTATTCTTGGCATAGGACTTTCAAATTTCAAAAAATTAGAAAGCGAAAATGCGTTTCCGTTTAAAAGAAAAATGGTCGGCAGTTCTGTCAGGTACAGGAACACCGACTTATATGATTATATTATCGCTTAAGGTAATTGACTATTTTTTGATTATTCTTTTATATTCGTCAGGCAGTTTACTGATAATTTTTTCTACACTTGATTGGGAGCAATTCATTGCCCTTGCGATTTCAAGATTGGTCATTTCTTGCTTGCGAAATTCTATAACTTTATTCTTGCGCTCTTCAAAAGACATCTTACGAAATGATATTTTTTCTGATTCAGTTTCCTCCCCCCCGGTAAGCATCCATCTTGGATGCTTACCGAGTTGCAAAGTCACAGGAATTGCTTCCCGATTGAGTTTACCCCCTCTATTCTTGACGACAGCGACTCCAAACTTAACCATTTCTCCCTGGGGCTGCTCTACTACCTCCAGGTGAATTCTGGAAGGAGCGTCTGCTGCAATCAAACGCGTTCCCAGCATACGTTGCCCAGCGTATTCATGGTGAAGCAGAATTACTGTAATACCCCGTTCGTTGAGTTGTTCGATCCATTCTCTGATCCTTGGCCAGTGCTCTTCTTCATCACCTTTTGCACAAGTAAGTTTCAATAAATGATCTAATATGAGGACTTCAACACAGGAACCAGAAACATTTGCTTTTTGCAGGCGCATTTCAATATAATCCATTCCTCCAGTCAGAAGATTAAGATTTCTGACAGATTCAATAATAAAATTATCGGTACAACCTTTATTCAATTTTTTAAAGATTTCCATTCTCTCTCGAATTATATCATCGGTCATTTCACTGTCTGCAATATACATGACCTTGGCCTTGCGCTGACGGATCTTCCAGTCGAGAAAGAGTTTTCCACCCGCAGCAATCGCTGTCCCAAGTGCCATTGCCATAAAACTTTTTCCTGTTCCCTCTTCCCCAGACAGTAGCATCCAGGAGTGACGACGCAAAAAAGGTTCTATCACATATGGATTTGTGCGTGTAGGAGAATTTTTTCTGCAATACAGATCAAAATTCTCTTCCAGCTCCGAAGGAATCAAACAATCATGAATTTGAGCTTCTGCAAAAAGTTCTTCCATCCCCCAATATTTAATGTCGTTATTTTCCACATCAAGTCCGCATTTTTCCCTCATTATAACGTATTTTATTCTTGGAGCGATATCATTGTCAGTATCACGGACAATACATTCTGTGACAGCTAGCAACTCTTCCAAGCATTTTTTTTGATGGCATTCGCCAAACTTGAATATGTAAATATCTCGATTTCTCAATAAACTCCAATCAGAATACGCCGGGAAATTATACCCGCCAACAGGAGCTGTTACGACAGCATCACCAGCAGCCGGCGTAGAATCGGTATAGCGAATTGTTTCCATAAACATCGTAAAACAATCGTCTGCTGACAAATTCCGAGGTTGTGAAGTTCCCATGCCCCTATCTACGACAGAAATACCATTGTGATTTTTATAGATTTGAATTCTGCTATTGTATTCAATAAAGAGTTTTTCTTTTGTATTATTCAGATTTCCGGCATATTGCAATGCTGCTAAATGATACTGGATCTCTCCTTCCTTTATTGCTGATTCCAATTCATTCGCAGCCTGAAAATTCTCTACAACAAATGCCGGACGTAATGAATATTGATCTTCATAATCTTGCAGGAGATCAAAATTAAAAAGCTGAAAACGCTTTGAATCAGCTATGGCGTTACTCCATTCCCATCTGCTAGGGTAATGCAGATACTCGCCTGAATAGGCTCCTTGAGACGGTAAACGATTTTTGGGATTTTCTCTCGAAAGTTGTTCCAGAGAAAATTCATAACGGGAATATTGATTTTTTTCAACGCCTATGATTTCGCAGACAGCTCCTATCGGAGATGTAAGATTATTGTCAATGTAATAGGTCAGGAAAAAGGGATATGGAAAAAAGATGTAATGTTGTAAATTATCCCTGTGATCGTAAAGTCCACTTTTTCTTTCTATGTACCATTCTTGCTCTCCATTGATAAGAGCTTTTAACCCTTTAAGGTGAAGGTTATCTGTCCGGGTTTTCGCAAAATATTCTGATTCCATAGCGTCTTGCTGCAGGATCTCTTCTGCACGCAGAAGCAACAAATGCAACTGCTGAACTTCCGGAGCAACAACTTGGTATTTTTGTACAGTATCAAATATATCCAAGGCATACTGTTTTATACGCCTGGGAGTTAAATGTGGGTGCCTCAAGTCAATGGGCTTTTTATCAATAATATTTTTACGATTCATATATCCATCTACTTAAATATGCTTTAATATGGTAAAAAAATATAAATACTGTACCGTATTTACATTGTAATATAAATAACAATTACCGTAAAATCAAGTAAAATACAATATTTTATTATAAAAAATACATAAAAATATATTTAACACAGAGAAATATGGTATTTTTTTATTTATCTATATTTCAGACCGGAATTAATCTTTGAGGATTTTTTCAATCGCCAGCAGTTCTGCTGACGGTTCAGGAATAGAAGCGATATATTCCAGCGTCCGTTTGATTTTTGCAACTGGAGTTGATTCGGCAGAACCGGAAATCGCTTCAACCGCAGCACGCTGGGCATCTTCGCCGACATGGGTATAGAATGAATCTATAATCTCACTGTTTGCTCCAAGAATCGAGGTGACCACCGCCTTGGGAACGCCCGCTTCGGCACAAAAACTAGCAAAGGAGTGCCGGAGACTGTGAAAGCCCAGCACGGTGGTTTTCTTCTTTCGCCCCTCTACTGCAACGGAAGTTTCCACTCCGATCCAGCGGATAACCCGCATTGTATCTATATTGACCAATCCATCGCCGATACATTTGCCTCTTTTATCGGTCTGCTTGTAACGAGCGGCAACTTTGGGATTGACGTATGCATCTACTCTGCGTTCTTGGGCTTCAAGCAGAACCTGATAAAGCTGTGGAGCAATGGGAATAGATACTTCCTTGCCGGTTTTGAATTGCTTGACCCAAATTTTCCGATGTGCCATATCAACATTCTGCCATTGCAAAAGTACACAGTCTTTGAGTCGTTGTCCGGTAAACATACCGATATAGAAAACCACTTTAATCTCTTCTTTATTCAGAATGCGGTATTTGGTATTATCCAGAACCGCACGGAGTTGTTCTTCCTGTTCCCGGGTAAATGCAATACGCCGGACAGCGGTATCCTGTTCTTCACGTTCTTTGCGCAGCAAAACTTTTAAAGCAAAAGGATTACCATCTTCGCGGTACTCCTGCAACGTGGTAAAGATTTTTCGCAAACGGACGATTTTCCGATTGTGAGTGGAAACGGAAATTTGAGTTGTTCGCAGATAATCAGCAAATTTTATAACGTGTGTTTCGCTGATTTGCGCGAACTGCGTAATTTTTCCATCAAGGAACCGCAGAAATTCTGCCAGTGTAGCTTCGTAAGCAAGTTGCTCTCTGATCGTCGCTGGCAAAGCCCGCAATGGATGTTCAGAATAAGTTTTCCAGATTTCAGATACCGTCAATGATTTGGTTTTCTCTGCCAATTTACGAGCAACTTTGACGTGTGTGGCAATGATTTCCAGGTTGGTTGCCTGAACGGTTGGCAGCAGAGCTTTGGCTTTGCGGATGGCTTCTTCCTGATTGGCGGTTTTCAAGCTGACGCATTTACGTTCACCTTTGACCTGGTAACGGAAATAGTAATTACCGCCTTTGCTGGTCTGGTAAACAGTACCTGTTTCAAGTTTGATGCGGTGAAGATCAGAATCCATTTTACGTTTTCCCATAAATTACTCCCGACTGACTGATTCGACTTAATATAACTCAAGTTTCGGGAATTGAAAACGTATATGGTAAAAAACGGCAACGATTGTTGCCGTTTTGAGCTTAAAGATGGTGGCTGGAGATGGATTCGAACCATCGAAAGCATCGCTAGCAGATTTACAGTCTGCCCCCTTTGACCGCTCGGGAATCCAGCCATATTTTATATGTATTGTCAGGTTTTGGCAAATGGAGCGGGTAACGGGAGTCGAACCCGTATATCCAGCTTGGAAGGCTGGTGCACAGCCGTTATGCCATACCCGCAATAGATCAAAACCTACGAGTGTTTATGACACCCAATTTTTTAATGGTACCGACGGTGAGAGTCGAACTCACATTCCTCGCGGAACACGGACCTGAACCGTGCGCGTCTGCCAATTCCGCCACGTCGGCTTACCAAATCAACACTGCACTGATTGGTGCATGTTACTAATATATACCAATGCAAACAAAATGCAAATCATTTGAGCGGTTTTTTTGAAAAAATTTTAAATTTTTACAAATCAGTACAGAAAAATTTGCAATATTTCATTATTGTATTATAGTATTTAATATTTAAGAGGTGCCAATGTAGCTCAGTCGGTAGAGCAGCTCACTCGTAATGAGCAGGTCATCGGTTCAAATCCGATCATTGGCTCCATTTTTTTGTCTGTATTCCACCAGTGAGAATTGCTGATGCTCCCCCCTGAAAAAGCCTTGTAAAATAAATTTTACAGTCTTTATTCAGATGTGTATCAACGCTTTGCTGTTTGGCTTGTCAGCCAATCGCAATTCTCACTTACATAAGGTTGCCGCAGTAAAACTGCGGCTCTGCGACGGACTGTCGTCCGTCTTGTCAATTCCGATCATTGGCTCCATTTTTTTGTCTGTATTCCACCAGTGAGAATTGCTGCTGGTATTTTACAGTCGGAGTTTAAAGATAAAAAAAGCGGAACTTCGTCGTTTTCCGGTCTTTGTCCGGGGACGGAATTCCGCTTGTTTTATTACTTTGCATTGTTTATTTTAACCGCTCCAGGGCCTTTTGAGCTTCTTTTATTTCTGCTTCGGCGGCTATCTTGTAGCACTCTTTGGCTTTTTTCAGGTCTTTGGCGGTTCCTTCGCCTTTTTCGTAGCATACTCCAAGCATATATTGGGCTTCCGGATCGACCTGGGCTGCGGCTTTTTGGAACCATTCTACTGCCGCTTTCTTGTCCTGTTTAGTGCCTCTGCCGTAAAAACAGCACAAGCCCAGACGGTATTGTGCTGACGGTATATTCCGGCGGAGTGCCCGGCTGTAAAGCTCAAAAGCCTTCTTGTAACTCTGCTTTACACCTTCGCCTTTGTAATAAAGGTCGCCCAGACTGACCAGTGCATTATCGTAATTGCGGCTGGCGGCTTTTTCAAACCACTTGATCGCCATTTTCAGGTCTTTTTTTACTCCGTCGCCGGTTTGATATTTTACCCCGATATCCCACCACGCTTCCAAATCGCCGTCTATATCTGCGGCATCCATAATGACCTGATCCTTGAGTTCCGGTTTGGAGAGCATGTCAACATGCATCGGCTGCGGTTTTGCCGGAGCGGCATTGAGAAATGTTGTAACTCCAAACAAAAATGCCCCGGCAACCGCTTTATAAGCGTAAGATTTTTTCATAAGATAAACACCCTTTATATTGTTCACGAGTAATATGTCGGTAATATAACTTGTTCCGGAGAAAAAGTCAAATATTATTGAACAGGAATTTGCAACTCGCCGGATATGCAGATGCAACAGGTAAAAATCCGTTTTTGCCTTTATACTGTTTGCAAAAGAACAAAAAGGGTGATTCCCCACCGGTTGGCTTTCAGGTAGTTGCAGAGAACTGCTTCGGGGGGCTTTGTTCCGGATTTGAAAGACTTTTTACATTGCCTTACTTGTAAAAAGTATCCTTTGTGTTATATTAATAGAATAAACTTTTACTGGATGTTTGCGGTATGCTTTTCAACTCTTTGACATTTCTTGTTTTTTTAGCCGTTTTTATGGGGCTTTGGCGTTTAGTCAAAGACCGTACTCCGTTGCGGTTGTTGCTGATATTGATTTCATCGGCAGTTTTTTACGGCTGGTGGGATTGGCGGTTTCTTTTTCTGATCTTTTTTACCGGTTCGGTAGATTTTCTGCTTGCCATTTTTATGCAGAAGGCTTATGCATCTCCGGCAGACAGAGTGCGTAGAATTGTACCCAAACTGTTGGTTTTTCTTTCGGTATTTTCCGGGATCGGGGTGTTGTCGATTTTTAAATACTCAACTTTTTTTGCAAAAATATTAAGTACTGCATTGGCTTGGGTTGGTATCAATATTGATCTGGCACAGCATATTCCTGAATTCTGTCTTATATTGCCGGTTGGGATAAGTTTTTATACTTTCCAGTCGTTGAGTTATACCATAGATGTATATCGGCAGAAACTTGCTCCCACCCGTTCATGGGTGCATTATATGGCATATCTGATGCTTTTTCCGCAACTGGTTGCAGGGCCGATCGTCCGGGCGGTGGATCTGCTGCCAAAATTATTGCTGAATCCGGTGGTTTCTTCCACTGTCCGTTACAATGCTTTGAAACTTATTGTGCTGGGTTTTTTCAAAAAATGTGTGCTTGCGGATAACGCGGCAAATATTGTGGATACAGCCTTTACCAATACTCAAGTTTACACCGGTTCGGTTACCTGGCTGCTGGTTATGGTGATGTTTTCCATTCAGATATATTGTGATTTCAGCGGTTACAGCGATATTGCCCGCGGGATCATCAAATTTATGGGCTATCGGTTCAATCAGAACTTCAACCACCCCTATGCTGCTTGCGGTCTTCAGGATTTCTGGAGCCGTTGGCACATCTCGTTATCCAGCTGGTTCCGCGACTATGTTTATATACCTCTGGGCGGCAACCGGCATGGTAAACTGCGGACGGGATTCAATTTGTTTTTTACATTCCTGATTTCCGGCTTGTGGCATGGTGCGGCAATCAATTTTGTGATTTGGGGAGCTTATCACGGTCTGTTGCAGTGCGTTGAAAAAATCATCGGTCTGCCGCAGTATCTTAAAACCCGCCGTCCGTGGTATATTGTTGCTTTTATTATGCTGCTGACCCAGCTGGAAGTTTTGATCGGCTGGATATTTTTCCGGGCGGAAACTTATGCTGAAACCCGGCATATTTTCAAAAGTTTATTTTCTTTTGCCGGAGAAAGTACCGAGTTTGACCCGGCGGTAAAACCGGAACCGCTGCTTATAGTATTCTTGCTTATGGAGCTTTTTTTGATTTGCAAACTGGATCGCAAACTTCTGCACCGCTTTGCTGTTTACCGCAAATTGGAGCCTGTATTTGTGGGGTTGTTGATCGTGATAATAATTTTCTATCGGGGAGCGGGCCATGGCTTTATCTATTTTCAGTTCTGAAAAACGCGTATTGCTTACTTTTGTTACTGCAATATTGATTACTGCTCTGCTGGCTTTGCTGAATGTGGCTATTTATCTGGAGTTTGCCAAAGGCAAAGATGGTACCGAAGCGGAGAAAAAGTTCTGGCGCGGCAAGGTAAAAACCAAACAGCAATATGATATGGTCTTTACCGGCGATTCCCGTACTCTCTGCGGAATCGATCCGCAGATTTTTGATGATTTGCTGGGGAACAAGTCATACAATGCGGCTTTTACCGGCGGCGGTATCAATAAAGAGATACTGGAACATATTGACAGAAATCTGCTGAATAAAAATGGTGCAGAAAAAGCGGTCATTCTCGGTATCACCCCGATGAGTATGGCGGCGAACTCGCGCGGCAACGGGCATTACAGCATGTTGAAAAAAGAGCTGAAAGAAAAAGAAAGTATCTTTTCTGAATGGCTGGAGATCCTTTTCAGCGAGATCCGCACTAAAGAAATCAAAGAGTTGTTCAGAAAACGCGTGCCGGATAAGATATATCACCGTAACGGCTATCTGGAAAAGATTTCCGCAGTCAAACCCAAAGCCCGCCGGAGCAATTTGCACGGGTACAAAGTTTACTTTAATGATTACACATTTTCCCCGGAGAGCGTAAAAGAGATACTGTTTTATGCTGAACAGTGGAAAAAGGAGAATGTAACAGTGTTTGCCTTCCGTTTGCCTACTATGCCGGAAATGGATGTGCTGGAAGACAGCTTTTGCAAAGAAAGCATTGACTCGTTCAGAAAGCATCTGATTGCCGCCGGCGGGGTTTGGCTGGAGGTCAAAGACCGCAGTAAATACAATTCTTACGACGGTTCGCATTTGGAAAGAACCGATGCCGGCAAACTCTCGCATGATCTGGCTGAACAAATCAAAAAATACTTTGATAATGCAAAGTGCTTATAACTTGCGATGAGGAAACAAAAATTCTATTCTGTGGTCGCCATGCTGATCGCGACTGTACTCTGGGGTTTTGCTTTTTCGGCTCAAGCCTGCGGTATGCGGCATGTCGGGGCAATGCTTTTTGTGGCATTGCGGTCGATCGTCGGCGTGGCGGCTTTATGTGTTACTGTTATGTGTTTTGATCTGGTGTGTTACAAACGCCTGACTTTCTGGGGCAATATACAAAGTGTTCAGGAGAAAAAGTTTCTGCTTGCCGGCGGGGTTTTCTGCGGAGTGATTATTTGCGGTGCAAGTTTTTTTCAACAGCTGGGATTGCGTTATGTTTCTGCCGGAAAAACCGGTTTTCTGACCGCTCTTTATATAATAATGGTTCCATTGCTGGGGATATTTTTCAAACGCAAAACCCCGGTGTTTATGTGGGCGGCGGTATTGGCGGCTATGCTGGGTACATATCTTTTATGCGGGGGAACCGGTGTTATCGGCAAGGGGGAGATTTTTGTAATTATTTGTGCATTGCTTTTTGCGTTGCATATTATGGTAATAGATCATTATGCTCCGCATTGTGATTGTGTGCGGCTTTCGTGTGTACAGTTTGCCACGGCAACTGTGGTGGCGGCGATGGTATCTCTTATATTACGCGAACCGTGGCAGTGGCAGGAGATAACCCGCTCGCTGGCGTATTGGGTGTATTGCGGTATCGGTTCCAGTGCCATAGCATTTACCTTGCAGATGGTGTCGCAAAAATATCTGCATCCGGTAGCGGCGGCGTTGCTGATGAGTCTGGAATCCGTATTCGGAGTGCTGGGGGGCTGGCTTTTTCTGCAGGAAGTTCTTTCCTTGCGTGAATTGATCGGTTGCGGCGTGATCCTTGCCGCCGTAATAATCGCCCAAATGCCGGGCGGAAAAAAACAAAAAATTCCCAGATAACTTGTACTGTATATAGCCGGGTAAAGAGCAAGGGTTTCCAAGGGGACAATGCAATGCCCCTTTGGGATGTGCGTGGTATATTATGTTGAATAAATCTATAAGTCAAGACGCACAAAAACAATATTGAGGAAGTTATTGCTCAAACATCCCGTTAGAGAAGAAGCCAATATATGTTTGAATATTGGTAAATAAACAATAATTTTTTATAGGATTGAACGGAAAAAATAGAAAAAAGTCTATTGCTGCACTTTGGAGTTTTGCAACAGCCCATTTTTCCCCTCCTCAAGTCCAAACTTACCGGCGGCGGTATTTTCCGCGGCTGCCGGAGTTGTTGTGCTGACTGCGGCGTTGATGGCTTGAACGGTGCTGTTTGAGCAATGTAGCGTATTCTTCTGGTATTTTTACCATATCTTCTGCGGGCAATGTGGAGTTGAAAGTTTCGCCCACATATTTTTCAATATCGGGCATGTAGTATGCTCCATATTCGCAGATGAAGCTGACTGCTTTGCCCTGCTGACCGGCTCTGCCCGTCCGTCCGATACGATGGACATAATCTTCGGAACGCTCCGGCAGATCGTAATTGACCACCAGCGATACATTATCTACATGAATACCGCGTGCCGCGACATCGGTGGCAATGATGATCTTGACTTTGCCGCTGCGGAAATCTTCCAATATACGCATACGCTTCTGCTGTGCTATATCGCCGGACATCAGTTCCACGGCGATGTTGCACTTCTGCAATGCTTCAAATACGTCAAGGTTTTTATCTTTGCGGTTGCCGAAAATTATCATCCGTTCAAAAGGCTCATTTTTGATGAGGTACAAAAGCATGGCAAGTTTTTCTGAACCGGCAACCGAATAAAAAGTCTGTTCGATCGTACCGCCGACCACCTGTTCGGGTTCGGTTTCCACCATTACTGGTTCGTGCAGAAAACTCTGTGCCAGACGCATGATCTCCGGCTCCAGCGTGGCCGAAAAAAGCATGGTCTGCCGGATGCCTTTATCCGGCAGCTGGGCAACGATCCGGCGGACATCGGGTATAAACCCCATATCCAGCATCCGGTCGGCTTCGTCGATCACCAGCACTTCGACTTTGCTCAAGTTCAAAGCTCCACTGCGGACATAATCAATGATCCGGCCGGGAGTTCCGGCAAGAATATCAATTTTCTGCTGCAAAGTTTTACGCTGTTTATCGTGATCCATGCCGCCGAAGACCACCACATTGGTGTAGTCGGCAAAAACATTGATCGCTTCGGCATCTTTGTGTATTTGTATGGCAAGTTCGCGGGTAGGAGCCAATACCAGTACCCGCGGCGTGGCATCGGGCTGTTCCGGCATCGGATTATTGGCTATGCGGGTGAAAGCCGCCAGCAGAAATGCCGCCGTTTTGCCGGTGCCGGTCTGGGCCTTGCCGCCGAGATCGCGTCCTGCCAGCAGTTCGGGCAGGGCCTGTTCCTGAATAGGGGTGCAATACTCAAAGTTCATATTCTGTATGCCGAACTGGATAGCTTCCGGCAGCGGGAAATCGAGAAAGCGTTTTTTACCGGCCGCTTCCGGAATATCTTTCAGCACTGCGGGGCGTTCCGGCTTGACTTTAGGTGCCGGGAAGGGCAATATCGCTTGAACATTGCTGTTGGTATTTGATTTTTTATTGCGTTTGGCTGATTTTTTCGGCTTGGAAACATCGGCAGAGTGATCGCATTTTTCCAGCCGTTGCCGGGGATTTGTGTTTTTACGGCGGTTCTGACCGGATGATTTTTTCTGTACCGGCGAATGTTTTCTGGCGTTTTCCGCCCGTTCCTGATTACCGGGGCGGGAAAGCAGTTCCCGGATGGTTTTCAATAAATTAAACAATTTTTACCTGTCTTTCGTGTTTTGACTGCCTGACAGCAGTGCGTTCAAAAAGCTCCGGAACTCTGCACTGTATGTGTCATGCATCAATCCGAACTCCACGGTTGCTTTGAGAAATTCAAGTTTATTACCTATATCATAGCGTTTGGCATCGGCAATACAGCCGCACAATCCACCTGTTGAACTTTGCATGAGCAAGGCATCGGTCAGATAGATTTCTCCGGCTTTTCCGTGTTGCGGCGACTTTTTCAGATACTCAAAAATATCTGAAGTCAGTACATATCTGCTGGCAATCGCCAGATCGGATGGTGCATCCGCCGGTGCGGGCTTTTCCACCAGGCCGGTTATCTGCATGATATTTTCCGAAAGCATGTTGCCGGAAATTACGCCATAATTGGAAATCCGCTCCGGCGGAACATGTTCCAAACCGGTAACCGGCAAATTGTATTGCTCAAAACATTTTATGAGCTGACCGATTGCCGGAATTGCGGTGTTGCTTCTTACGACCGTATCGCCCAGCAGGACGGCAAAAGGTTCGCCAGCAGCAAATTCTTCAGCCAGCAGCAAAGCTCCGCCCAGACCGTTCAGAACTTTCTGCTCAACAAAAGTCAGCCGGGCAAGGTTCTGTATTTTTTGCAGTTCATCAAGAATCTGAACTTTGCCGGTAAGATTCAGGCGGCTTTCCAGTTCTGTATCGGGCAGAAAATGGTTCTGCATGGCTTCTTTGCCGGAACTGGTGATTATGAGTATATCGCTTATCCCGGCGGCGGCGGCTTCTTCGACCACATACTGGATCACCGGTTTATCCACCAGCGGGATCATCTCTTTAGGCACTGCCCGGGTAAACGGCAGAAAACGGGTGCCGAAACCGGCTGCCGGAATTACTGCTTTGCTGATTTTTTTATTTGCTGATAAACTCATGATTTCCATTTAATAAACCTGAAAAAATCTTATTATATATTAAATTAACCCGGAAAATGCGTTTTTGCAAGCTAAAAGTCTTATAAAAGTGAGTTTTAATATTTGCTCAATGGCATAATTGGACTATATTAACGGTCAGTATAAAAATTTATATCGGTTGCAAAACCGTCAGGAAAGGTTTGTTTGATTATGAGAAGAATGGATGAATGGATCAAAAAAGCTGATACGCTTTTGGAAGCATTGCCCTATATTCAGAAGTTTCGCGGTGCTTTGATCGTGGTAAAATTCGGCGGTTCCTCGATGGAAGACCCCGAACTGGTGAAAAGCACCATGCGTGATATTGTGCTTATGGAGTGTATCGGGTTTAAACCTGTAGTGGTGCATGGCGGCGGCAAAGCAATTTCTGCTGAATTGAAAAAACAGGATATTCCGGTAAAATTTGTCAACGGCTTGCGTCATACCTGCGAACGCACTATCAAGGTGGTGGATGATGTTCTGCACAATCAGGTCAATGCCAATCTGGTGAAACTGGCCAAAGGTTTCGGCGGACCCGCTGTGGCGATTTCCGGCAAAAATATTCTGACTGCGGAAAAAGTTTTGAGCAAAGACCCCAATACCGGCGTTGAACAGGATGTCGGTTTTGTCGGCGGTATAGTCAATGTGGATGTAGCCCCCGTGCAGGCGGCGTTGGCGGCTGGTCAGATACCGGTCATCACCCCGCTGGGTACCGGCAAAGATGGGCAGATATACAACATCAATGCCGATATTGCCGCCTGTCAGATCGCGGAAGCTCTTCATGCCAGAAAACTGGTGTTCTTGAGCGATGTACCAGGTGTTTTGCGTGATGCTT
>SUVS01000007.1:48287-71953 GCA_015061885.1 Lentisphaerota bacterium | reverse complement strand
ATTAATCAGCCAGAATGATTTCGAAATGACTGGTACGTTTCCGGATACGGCCCGCGGATCCGCGTGCTTTCGGACGGAAACGACGGATGATCGGCCCCGGGCTGACCAACGCAGCCTTGACCGTAAGTTTTGCACGGTCGAGGTTTTCGTTGTTCTCGGCGTTTGCCACCGCAGAACGAAGGGTCTTGCCCAGCAAAACAGCCGCCTTGCGAGGACTCAAGTCCACGATTGCCAAGGCCTCCGTAACGGGTTTACCCTGAATCACGCGTGCCACATGGCGAGCTTTTTCAGGAGAAATCCGCACGTTTCTGGTTAATGCTCTGACTTCCATAGTTTTTAATTGCTCTCATTTGTTTGTTTGTTGCAAATCCAGCACTGCCGCATCCCCTTGCGACAGGGTTCGTATATCGCCGTCCACAACCTGGGCACCAGCTGTCAAACTGCGGGTTGCAAAAACCCTCAACTTGACCGGTCTGGCATCGGTCGTCTTCCCTGGCACGTAGTAAACCAGTCCATTGAATACTCCATGACTGGCTCCCACCGGCAACACCACGAAATTGAGATCGGTCCTGACTGCGGCTATCCGGCATTTTTCCACCGGTGCCAAGTCAATTTTCCAATCACTTAAAGTGATGAACTTGCGTGATGCACTTCGTACTTCGTCGATTTTCAACCGCAGGCGAACTCCTTCCAGATTGCCTACCGGCAGCGACTTGACTATTGCATCTGCCTCGTTGCAGAATTCCGCACTCAGGACGGCTAAATCCTGACCGCTTTTCGTTATTCCCGCTATTGCTTCCACGAGCTTCGCTTCCCGGGCGGATGCTTTCAGCAACTTGCTGTCAGCCAGCAAACCCGCCACACTCTGCTCCAATTGCCGGAATTCCGCATTCTGCGTTTCCATTTGATTGATTGCGTCAAACAACTCCTGCTTCAGCAGGTTCCGTTCAGCTTCCAACCGGGCTTTTTCCGCCCTGATTTTCCGCTCCAACGCTTCGAGTTCAGACACCTTTTTCTTCAGTTCTATGATCTCATCAAGCCTTTCAGCACCTTTGAGCTTGACATCGACCCAGACTTCCGAACCGGGCTCCTTACCCGACACCTCCGCCGCCCCAGCTCTTCCCAAGCTGAAAATCAGCGAAAGCACAAATATAAACCCCACGACCCGACTTTGCAGACCGCACGCGGAAAAAATCTGACTTTTTTCCGCACAGCGTTTACCGACACCGGCGATCAACTTTTGCGAGCGTGCTTTATAACTCATTTACTTTCAACACCTACAGTGTGTTTAAAATGCGTTTACACAATTCGTGCGTCTTATAATATAGCACAAATTTCAGCTTTTGCCAATTTTTTTACAGCAAAATATACCACAACATTGTTTTTTGTGCGGCTTGACTTATAAATTATTCGATGTAATATACCTTGCACATTCCAAGGGGAGGTTGCATCCCCCCCTTGAAACCCCTTGGCTCCACCACCGGCAATATCCAGTGCGAGTTATCCGGCGATTTTACGGCAAACCGTAAAATCGTCCTCAAACGCCGGGTGGCTTCGATGCGTGCCGCCGCGTGTGCTGTCGGCAAACAACATCAACAGTTTTGCCACATGCTCATTCGCCCGATAAATCCATTCCGTCGCTGCTATCATGTTTTATTTTACGGATATTTTTCAGCGGCACCATCAATTTCCATGTGCCGAATTCGCCACCGGAGCGTATCATAACATTGTTTTTCCGATCGCGGTCATGGCTGAACAAAACAAAGCCGTCGCCTTCGTAATCTCCCCAGCCCAATTTGATCGAGCCGGTATGATACAACACTTCTTCATCATATATATCCAAAACTTTTATATTCAGCTTACACAATTCATCGGCGGTCGGCAAACGCCGGTTGGCACGGTAAAAATGCACGATCCGGTTTGCCGCCACGAGCATATTGCGTTCGACATCTATATATTTAAAACGCTTATACGCACTGTCCAAAGCCGGCATCATCGTAGCAGAAAGTATATAGCGATCATCTGAAAATATTTCATCGAATTTTTTGCCGAATTGCAGACATGTACCGTCTTTTGCGGAAGCTATCAAAAGCTTCATTCCCCGCATATAATGCAATACATCGCACAGAAAATATAATTTCAAAGCTGGATTTGCAGTCAGATTCCCTACACCGCTGATTTCAACACAGCCATCATTCAGACGATTCAGCTCCCCGCTTTTTATAGCTTCGTCAAACCATTGCATAGTCATAGTTTCTTCCGCCAGCGAGTTGCAGTAATACTTCACCCAATCCACCGGTTCACCGATGAGCTGGTGCAATCTTGCTTCGTCCACGACCGTATTTACGATCAGGAACTTCAACGCATCAATACGGATAGCTTCAATTGCCAATGCCACGAGTCTGCCGATAAGAAAACTGTTGCGGTCTTCAAGCATTATATTGCGTAAATTCTGCAAACGGCGGTTATTGCGTTCCACCAGAGCCGTATTATGCGGATCAAGTTTGATCTCCGTTGCCAGATAACGCCCGACGATACGTACAATGCGGAGATGTCCCAACAATGTAGCGGCAGGATTTTCTTCCATACCGCGTTTTCTGACATTCCCGGCAAACTCACAATCGAGTACATCCAACGCCTGAACAAATTCCGGATATTCTTTCCGGATATTCTCCAGTTTTTGTTTCAGAGATGCCGGATCATATTCGTCATAATCCACCCGCTCAATTTTATCTGCTTTGCTCAAAGCACCCAGCGGAGTCTGTTCAAAAAACAGACCTTTCTGATTGTACTCGACGGCTTCAGATAATCTGACGGGATAATTTGCAATGATACTTATCTCTTTTAAAACAGTTTCCTTTTCCTGATCGAGATATTTTATCGCCAGCAGACAGCCGCTGTAACACAATATTGCCAACAGCAGAGGCACAGCAAACCAATAACAGAGCTTCTGTTTTTCGCGTACCAACAGCAATGCCGCCGCACTTACCGCTGTCTGTGTTAAAGCTATATAAAAGCTATACCCGCTTTTACCGGCAACGATGCCCGCAACGGACGCGGCAACGCCAAGCAGAATCGCCAGAATTGCCAGCGTAAAAACACCGGTGTATTTATATTTTCTACCGTAAACAGCCAACCAGACCAGCCAACTGACCGGCAGGATCACGACCAGACAAGTACCCCACACAACATGTCTGCGATCGACTTTGCGGATCAACCCGGCAACCGCCGCAATATAAACCCACAGCAGATAAATCCCCCACAGAAGAACGATCCCCAGAAAAGAGAGAATTGCAACAACACTCATCCCGAACGACAACCACAACACCACTGCCAGCAAAGTCAAAGGAATTATTGCCGACACGCCGCCAATAATAGCAAAAAGCAAAGCACTGCGGAAACTTTTACGCATAAAAAACTTATAAAAGAACCGTTTGACGCGGTAATTTTTCAATACAAAGTCTTTTTTCATAAACAAGCTCCACGATTATGGGAAAGATTGCCATACTCCGACAAATAAAAAGGACTATTGCAAAACCTCAACCTTTTGCAATAGCCTTTATTTTTTTCCGTTCAATCCTATAAAAAATCATTATTTCTTTATCAATATTCAAACATATATTGTCTTTTTCTCAAACGGGATGTTTGAGGAATAATTCCTGCAATATTGTTTTTGTGCGTCTTAACTTATCAAATTGTTCGATATAATAGACCATGCACATCCCAAGGGGAGATTGCATTCTCCCCTTGGAAACCCTTGCTCGGTTGGCAGCAATATCCAGTGCGAATTACTTGGCGACTTTTAATTAGAGCAGGCACGGCCGTGCCCTTAAGCAACTTTGCGTAGAACGCAAAGTTGTCCTCAAACGCCGGAAGGCTTCGCGCAACTCCGGAGATGCTTCGCGGAACATTTCCGCTCGGTTTGCCGGAATTTATCCGGCAAACTGCCTTCCCATGCGTTCGCGGCTTGTCACGGCGTAATAACATGAAGGCGGAGGCTGACCGCCCTTCGCGGCGTGCCGCCGCGTGAGCTGTTGGCAAACAACATCAACAGTTTTGCAACAGCCCAATAGATATTCAGAACATATTACTGTTCGGCATTTTCTTCGCCGCAGCATCCGCAACAGCAACCGACATCAAAGCGGTTGGGACCCGGCGTACCGGGCAGCACATAGAAGATAATAAGCACTATCCCGCCAACAACCGGCACCAGAGCCAGCAACAGCCACCAGGCAGAGCGATCAGTATCGTGCAAACGGCGGGCCCCGATAGCCAAGCTCGGCAGCAGTACAGCCAGATTGTAGATCGATCCCAGAAAAGCAAGAGCAGGAATCATGAACCCGATAACAGTCAGAACAACACCGGCAATAAAATTGAACAGCACAAACATCCAGAACTGGGTGCGGGTGGCTCTGCCATTGAAATTCACATAATTACGAAATGCGTCGATGTAGTAATTCATACATCATCCCCTTTTTTTGTTTTTTTACCGACGGTGCCCATCACTCGCGGCTTTGCCTGTAAAGATACATGTAAAAAAACTCAATGCAAATTTTTTGCAGAAAAAAAACAGCGTTTTTTCCTGATTTCAATATTCTCTGCAACATTTTTTCAACAATTATTTGCAAAAAAGTACCTGACATTGTATCTTAATATGATAAAACACACGCGTACGCGTGCGTGCGGTATTGTCGTATTTAACTCCGGAAGGTTTTTTATGTCATTTAAATTTGATCCGATCGAAGATATTATTGCCGATCTCAAACAAGGCAAAATGGTGATCGTTACCGACGATGAAAACCGCGAAAATGAGGGAGACCTTATTGCCGCGGCAAGTCTTTGCACTCCTGAAACAATCAACTTTATGGCCAAACACGCCCGCGGGTTGATCTGCACGGCGATCACCGAAGAACGGGCCGCTGAACTCAAACTCAATGTGCCGGTCAACATGGCAGACCCGTTCCGGACAGCGTTTTCTGAAAGTGTGGATTACAAGTTCGGCACCACCACCGGTATATCCGCCCACGATCGAGCCCGAACCGTTCAGGCTCTTATCGACCCGGCAACGGCTCCGGAAGACTTTATCAAGCCGGGGCATCTTTTCCCGATAGTAGCCCGCAAAGGCGGCGTTCTGCGGCGGGCTGGCCATACGGAAACCGCAGTCGATCTGATGCGGCTTGCCGGACTGGCACCGGCCGGGGTGATTTGCGAGATCATGAACGAAGACGGCTCCATGGCACGCCAACCGGAACTGGATATTGTCCGGCAGAAATATGATCTCAAATGGTGTACCGTAGCGGATCTGATCGCCTACCGCCGCAAGCACGAGTGTCTGATCGAACGCGGCGAAGTGGCAAAAATGCCGACTGCTTTCGGAGATTTTTCCATCAAGGCATACCGCAGTAAAGTCGATAATCTTGAACATGTGGCACTGGTCTATGGCGATGTGGACGGCAAAGAAGATGTGCTGGTAAGAGTTCACAGCGAATGTCTTACCGGTGATGTTTTTGCCTCCAAACGCTGCGACTGCGGCGAACAGCTGCACAAAGCTCTGGCAATGATCGCCGAAAACGGTTCCGGTATTCTGGTTTACATGCGTCAGGAAGGCAGAGGCATCGGTATTTTCAACAAGATCCACGCCTACAAATTGCAGGATCAAGGTTTGGATACCGTCGAAGCCAATGAAAAACTCGGCTTCCCCGCCGACTTGCGTGATTACGGCATCGGTATGCAGATACTCCTGGATCTGGGGGTGAAATCCATCCGGCTGCTGACCAACAATCCGCAGAAGATCGCCGGTATTTCCGGCTACGGTATAACCATAACTGAACGCGTTCCGATCGTAATTCCGCCGGGCAAAGAAAACGAATTCTATCTGGCAACCAAACGCGACAGAATGGAGCACCTTATCTGATTTTCAACAAAAATTCACATAAAGCAAGGAGAAAAATTATGGCAAACATCAAAACTTATGAAGGCGACTTGCAGGCAAAAGATCTCAAGTTCGGTCTGGTAGCGGCACGCTTCAACGATTTCTTCGTCAGTCATCTCGTAGATGGTGCGGTCGATACCATTGTCCGCCACGGCGGCAGTGCCGACAATATTGCTCTGGCATGGGTGCCGGGTTCTTACGAAATACCCTTTGCGGTCAAAAAGATGCTTGACAGCAAAAAATACGATGCCATCATCGCCATGGGCGTGGTAATTCAGGGAGCAACCCCTCACGCCGGTTACATCAACAACGAAGTAGCCAAAAGCCTCGCCCAGCTGGGTATGGAATCGGGCACTCCTGTAACCTACGGCATGATTACTGCCGACAACATCGAACAGGCGATCGAACGCAGCGGCACCAAAGCCGGCAACAAGGGTGCCGACGCGGCACATGCGGCAATCGAAATGGCTAACCTGAATCGTCAGTTGAGCAAATAACTTTTTGAGATCGCAGGCAGAAAATGATCAACGATAATGAACACACCGGACAGTCCCGTCCGGAACGGCTGCACAATAAACGCATGGGCAGAGAGCTTGCCATGCAGTATCTTTTCCAATGTTCGCTGACCGGAGAAAAGTTTTCAGCGGCCAGTTGGAACGCATTTATTGAACAGGCTGGCGAAGAACACCATATCGGCACCAACCGCTATGGCAGAAAGTGCCGCGAATATGCCGAAAAACTGCTCGAAGCATGCATCAATGATAAAGACCGTATCGAAGAAACGATCAAAGGCAGTGTCAAAAACTGGTCGCTGGAGCGTATTTCCAATGTGGATTATGCCATATTGACCGTTGCCATTGCCGAAATGCTCAACTTTACCGATGTTCCGCCGGTGGTAAGCATTGACGAAGCCGTATCTATCACCCGCGATTACAGCGATGACCGGGCTTGCGACTTTATCAACGGCATACTCAACGCAGTAAAAAGCACCCTCAACCGCCCGGAACGCGAAGGAGTCAAGGCGTAATGGGGTTGTTTTCGATATTCAAAAAGGGTTTGCAAAAGACCGCAGTAAGCGTTTCGCGTACCATAAGCGGGCTTTTTACCGGCGAAAAAAAATGGGACAGCGAAGCATTTGAAGAGCTGGAATTTGCTCTGGTCGCCGCCGATTTCGGCGTAAAAGCCGCCGGCGAGATCGTCAAAGAACTCAAAGAAGCATACGATCTGGGCAAAATCAGCACCAGTGCGGATATTTACAGCGAAGCCACCAAGCTGGTTACAGAAATTTTACGCAAAAATCAGCGTCAGATCAACTTTGCCGCTACCCCCTCGCCTACGGTGATCCTTATGGTGGGTGTAAACGGTTCGGGCAAAACCACAACTATCGGCAAACTGGCTCAACGCTGGCAGAGCGAAGGCAAAAAGGTGGTTCTCGGTGCGGCAGATACCTTCCGTGCCGCCGCTGTTGAACAGCTCCAGCTGTGGGGCGAACGCACCAACTGTCATGTAGTAGCCGGCAAACCGCAGGCTGACCCGGCAAGTGTAGCGTTTGCCGCCGCCGAGTACGCCGTGCAGAATCATGCCGATATCGTGTTGATCGACACCGCCGGCAGGCAGCAGACCCGCAAGGCCCTGATGGATGAATTGAGCAAGATCGTGCGTGCCATCGGCAAAGCATGTCCCGATGCTCCGCACGAAGTATGGCTGACCGTGGATGCCAGTTTAGGCTCCAACGCCTTGAGTCAGGCACGGGAATTCAGCAAATCCGCCAACCTCACCGGTCTGGTTTTGACCAAACTCGACGGTTCGGGCAAAGGCGGTATGACTGTTGCCATCCACCGGGAATTTAAGCTGCCGACATTCTTCACCGGGTTCGGAGAAGCTCCGGAGGATCTGCAGGAATTTGATCCTGAAATGTATGCCGCGGCACTCTTCCAGAGCAACGACGCTGAATAAGGGATTTTTATATTTATGAAGTCCGCACAAGCCGCCGCCGACAAAGTATTTATGAAACACGCCCTTGCTCTCGCCCGGCAGGCGTGGGGCAGAACAGCCCCCAACCCGATGGTGGGGGCGGTGGTGGTGAAAAACGGCGTTATCGTCGGCGAAGGCTATCACCATAAAGCAGGATTGCCCCATGCGGAAGTCAACGCACTGGCGGCGGCAGGCAAAAACGCCGACGGAGCAACTATTTATGTAACACTCGAACCTTGTTCGACTTATGGCAGAACCCCGCCTTGCACCGAGGCGATCAAAAGAGCCAATATCAAGCGTGTAGTCTGTGCATCAGAGGATTTCAATCCCAAACATGCAGGCAATGGTTTTGAGATATTGCGTCAAGCCAATATCGAAGTAAAAAACGGTGTATGCCGCAAAGAAGCGTTGGAACTGAACAAGGCGTTTTTTTCGCACATCACCCGCCAAAGGCCCTATGTATTGCTGAAAATGGCAATGACGCTCGACGGCAAGATCGCCACCGCCTCCGGCGACAGCAAGTGGATAACCAGTCCGGCAGCACGCAACCGGGTGCAGAAGTTGCGTCAGTGGTGCGATGCGATCATGGTCGGCGGCAAAACAGTGCGGCTCGACCGCCCCGGTCTGGTGGTAAGAACGCCGGAAAACTGGGAAAATCAGCCGCAGAAACTCATTTATACCAGAATGAGCAATGAAATATTGCAGCAAAAGTATTTTCCCGATGATGCCGCAGTGCGAGCCGTTTCTCCGCAGAACCGTGCCGAGTGGCTGGAACTTTTGACCGAACTTGGCAAAAACAATATCACAGCATTACTGCTGGAAGGCGGCGGCGAACTGGCGGGCAAAGCATTGCAGGCAAAAATCGTCGATGAAGTGGAGTTTCATATTGCCCCCAAACTGCTGTGCGGCAGAGCCAGCCGCAGTGTGGTCGGCGGCGAAAACCCGCAAAAACTTGCCGAAGCGATGGATCTGGATGATTTGCAGGTAAAACGCGTCGGCTGTGATCTGATAATTTCAGGCAAAGTAAAATTTGAGGATTGATTTTTTTATGTTTACCGGATTGATACAAAAAATCGGCACTATCCGCAAACGCAGTGATCTGGCGTTGGAAATCGAAGTAAGTGATGTGTGGAGCGATCTTGAATTCGGCGAAAGCATTGCCATCAACGGCACTTGCCTGACTCTGGAAAAACAAGCCGGCGGCGTGCTGACTTTTCATACTTTGGCCGAAACGCTCAAACGCACCAATCTGGGCATACTGCCGCCGGGCAGTCAAGTGAATATGGAACGGGCGTTGCGGCTGAATTCCCCGCTGGATGGACACATTGTTACCGGTCATGTCGATGCCCCCGGCAAGGTTCTGAAATGGGTTCCCCGCCCCGGCGGCGATATGGAGCTGACCGTGGAACTGCCGGAAAACATCGCCATGCTGGTTGCCGAAAAAGGCAGTATAGCCATAGATGGGGTATCGCTGACGGTTGTATCTGTACGCGAAGGGGAATTTACGGTGGAACTTATTCCCGTAACCCGCGAGCACACCGCACTCGGTTGCCGCAAGGTCGGCGATCCGGTGAATCTGGAAGCTGATTTAATGGCCCGCTATGCCGCCCGTTATCTGGAAGTAAAAAGCAGAAAATCCAGCAATGTAACTATGCAGAAACTCTTTGAAGCCGGGTTTATGAAATGAGCGGAACTCTACAGAGAATTGGCATATCACTGCCCGTTGCCGACTGCAGCGAACTGAAAAATATTGAGTATATACCGGAGTGTTTTGAGTATGTTGAACTCTCCGGCGAAACCATTGCCGATGCCGCAAAACTGCACAAAGATCATCCGGTATTGAGCGAATTTGAGTTTTTCAATTTCCGCAATATCATATCATCATCATTGACTTGCCAGCTTACCGGCGACAATCAGGTGATCATACAGGAATACAAAAAACAGCTCCGCACGCTTTTTGCCCTTGCATCCGGATGCAAGGCTCAATATGTAAGCATCGACCCGGATTGGGAAACTCTTTACAACAACCAGGAACGGATGCAGATATTTGCCGATGTATTGAGTTCAACGGCAGGCGACCGCGATTTTTACAACATAAACTTGCTTATCAGCGTAAGGTTGCCCGGTTCGGGAGCAGTTCCGGCGGCGGAAAGTTTGCAGTTACTGCACAAACTGCCGCCTCACCGGGTCAAATTGGCATTGGATATACATCCGCACGAACTGATAAACAGCAATATTGAGTGGGAAAAACTTTTAAGAAAATTCCGGTTCGATGCACCGGTACTCCGTTTCTGTTACGCCAGCGAACTGGGCAACAAGCTCTTGTATGTGCATATAGCACCGGTAATTGAAGCATTGAAAAAGCTCCGGCAGGAAGTTTTCATTTATCTGGCACCATCCGGCAAAGCCGCTCTGGAAGAATTGGTGCAGACAGCACAAGCGATCAACGCGAAAGAGTGAATTCTATGAAAGCAAACAACGATGAATTACGCCAGCGGATGCTGCTGGGATTGGGTTTCGATAATAAAGACGGCCACAAACGCTACACCAAAGGCGACGACTTTGTATTGATGGGCGGCTCGGAAGAAACGCACGAAAAAATGACCGAAACCGCCATAAAAGTAAACGAAAAACTCGCCAGAAAAGGTAGAAGCATACGCACTGCCAGCGATGAAGAACTCCGGGATATTTTTGGCGAATTGAACGGATAACAGACGGGATAGTTCTCATCAAAGATGCCCATAGCCGATCCATACTGCGATGATATAAAGCAGTACTGACAGAAAAAAGAGATACCAGCGGAAACGGCTGAAACATATTGCAATTATACTCGGCAGCATAAAAATCCAATATCCGACATCCAGAAAAATGGTGAATATGTTGTATTCATGAAGTTCGTTGTCGCTCCAGAAAAACCAATACCCGGCAAATAACGAATTGACCACCACCAGTGCAATCAAAAAGCTCAAACGGCGGTAAATATTTTTCAGCAAAAGTTTTTCCGGTTCTGCCCCGTTTTGATCATTCATTACTGCATACCGTGAGTTTATTTGGATTCCTCATCTTCATTAAAAGGCAGCTTGGGATCGGCAGTTATACCGGGTGTTTTGGCATTGCCGGATGAAATAACGGAGTGTCCGAGTTCTTTTTCGAGCTGATCGCGGGCGGTTTTTGCCACATTTCCGCCGCGGCGGGCAACATCCATGTGGTCGGAAAAAGTTTCCGGATCGGTTTCTTCGGAAATGTCTTTGGTGGAAACTTCCGCCAACATATTCAAAACCAGTTCGCGGTTGGTCATGTTGTCCCGCAGATTTTCTTTTTTGAGTCCTTTGAACTGCTTGTACTCTCTGGCGGATTTTCCCGCCCACGCCTTGTAGATAATATCAGTCAGAACAGCAAATTGCGGACCTTCTTCCAAACCGCGTTTTTTCCACTCATCGGTCAACTCTTTGCGGATTTCAATAGACTTCAACCGCTGATTGATCCAGTTGTCAGAATATCCGAGCCGTTTATAATCAAGCATTGCCTGTTGAATGGAACGCTCCGGGTCCTGCATCTGGTCAAGCCGTTCAGCGACGACTTGAGCGATCCACAATTTGAAAGGTTCAGCTTTGGGCGAAGGAATCGACTGAATCAGACGGAAAAGTTGTTCAGCAGTAGCAACATCTGTCTTCCGCATTTTACCATCCGGTGCAATCATTTTGAAAGCGTTACAATTTGTAACGGTTTGATTTCCCTCTGCTGAAAGCCGCTTTTTCAATACCCTCCAATATACTTGAGGGTTATCACTGTCGGTCAGAATAGCGATCACATCAACCACAGAAAAATACCATTCTTCCGTGGTATCGTCCCAAACCGAACGCACCTGTTTCTGTTCAAAAAGTTTTATTGCATTTTGCTGTGTCATATATCAAAACGCCTTTACGATTGTTTTCTATCGGCGATTGAACGGATTGTAACGGTAATCAACGGGGGATTTCCCCGCCGCAGAACAATGCACATCTACTACATACCGTTATTTCCCGTTATTTTCCCGTTATTTTAATCTGGCAACGACAATTTTTTCGCTGAACCCACCGCATTTCAACAAAAACTGCATCCTTTTGTAGTTAGGAGTTTTGAAATTACCTCAAGAGTAATATATATAACAAATTCCGTATTACAAGGTGCAAATTGAACAAAATTACAGTTTTATGCAAAAGTGTTCAATTTGATTGCAGTATGGATTGTCCGGAGAGTAACGAAGTCTGCATCTTGCGAAAAAAGCCAACTGGCGGCAATTTTTTCAGTTTCCAACCGCAGTTGCACCACCGCACGCATATTGCCGGTTTCCCGTTGATTTCCGTTAATTTCCGTTAATTTCCGTTATCTTTCCTCTTAAAATGCCATGGTTCCGAGGATTCTTTTGGCTCTTACTGCACCTTTCTGGTGCTGGGCTATGTGCATGGAACGGTTGTCGCCTACTACATAAAATTCGTTTTCACCGACTTTTACCGGAGTCATGTTCCAGTCGGAGCTGTACTTTACATAGGGTTCGTCGAGCGGGTTACCGTTTATGTAAAGTTTTCCATCCCGGAACGATACTGTTTCGCCGGGTAACCCAACCACCCGTTTCAGAAAATATATGTTGTTATCGTATTTGATTATGACTATATCGCCCCGGCGGGGTTGCCGGAACCAGAACCCGCCACGCCAGCAGAAGGTGAAGCCGCTGGAGTGAACTGTCGGCTCCATGCTGCTGCCGGAAATCACGCAAGGCACCAGCAGAAATTTGAATATCACCACTGCCAGAACTATCGTAATACCCAGCCGGATGAAAAAAAATTTATTGAGTTTGGGCAGAAAAAAATTTTTGATGATCTGCCAGTATTTTTCAGGATCAATGTTCATTTTTCACCTTTGATAAAATCCATGAACGCGGTGCAGGCGTTATCCGATACCGGGCAGTCCGGCTCCGGAGTTTTCGCCAATGTTTCCATACCGTAACCGGTTCGCACAAGATAACTTGCTTTACATCCGGCATTGCGTCCGGCATTGACATCGCTCATGCGGTCGCCGATCATCAGCGATTTGCTTACATCTATATTCAAATCTTCTGCCGCCTGCAAAAGCATTCCCGGATGGGGTTTGCGGCAGGCACATTCGCCGGAGTGTTCCGGGTGATGCGGACAATAGTAAAATGCGTCGATCTTTTCGTTGTATTCTGCTAAAAGTTCCTGTAATCTGGCGTGAACTTTTGCAATGTCTTCTTCGGGGTATTTACCGCGAGCAACGCCCGCCTGATTAGTTACCACCACGGCAAGAAAACCGTGTTGATGGATCGCTTTCAATGCTTCAACGATGCCCTTTTCCAGAACGGTTTTTTCCGGTTCATGCAAGTAGCTTACTTCCACATTCACTACGCCGTCGCGGTCAAGAAAACACGCTTTTTTCTTGTTTTCAGGAGAAAAATCACTCATAAATATAAAAATCCTTTGAAAAAAATTTGCACTTATTATATATATATGATACATTGACTTATCATATTGTCAAGGAGTTTTATAAAAAAATGGCTTCAATTCAGGAAATTTTAACACAACTGCAAGCCGGGTCGATCGACCTGGCACAGGCTTTTGCCATGGCAGCAGGGGGACCCAACGCTGCCGAAATGCCCGTTATGCAGGATGGAGGTAACCTGGTCGTTGCCCGGCTTGACCGGAACCGGCGGGAGCGTTGCGGCTTCCCGGAGTTCATTTACGGTGCCGGGAAAACGGTCGAGGAATTGCTTAAAATCATTCCTGAACTGTACGCAAGTGGAGTCAATGTGCTTGCAACAAGGGTCAAAGCCGAAAGCGGCAAAGTTTTGCAGGAGCGTTTTCCGCAAGGCGTGTATGATCCGCGAAGCGGCTCCTTTCTGTGGATGCAGAAGGATGTTCAACCGCGGGGAAAAGCTGTTGTGCTTGCCGCCGGAACCAGTGATCTTGCGGCGGCAACCGAAGCGGAAATGACCCTCAAGGCTTGCAACTGCCATTCAGAGTTGATCATAGATGTCGGCATTGCCGCATTGCACCGGCTTTTGAATGTGCTTGACCGGCTTGAAAGTGCCGATGTCATCATTGCCGCTGCCGGTATGGAAGGAGCTTTGCCGAGTGTGGTCGCCGGGTTGGTCAAAGTGCCGGTCATTGCTCTGCCGACCAGTGTGGGGTACGGAGCCAATCTCTCCGGGATCACGCCCATGCTTGCCATGCTCAACAGCTGTGCCAGCGGGGTGACGGTGGTCAATATCGACAACGGTTTCGGGGCGGCATGTGCGGCAGTGCGGATCATAAACAGCAAATATTGACAACTTGACGGCAATCTCCCGCTTTTTCGTTGCATAATATTGATTTACAACTGGCAGAAATTGTATTTTGGCGTTATATTATTTAGATTTGTGATTTTTAAAAGTTTATATATACAGGTGAAAAAATGAGTATATCTAATTACCGTTCGCCGGAACCGATTCCGGTGAAAAACCGTCAGTGGCCCGACCGGGTCATAACTGCTCCGCCCGTCTGGGTGAGCGTGGATTTGCGTGATGGCAATCAGGCTTTGCCGATACCTATGTCGCCGGAAACCAAGCTGGAATATTTCAAGATGCTCTGCGATATAGGCTTCAAAGAAATCGAAGTCGGGTTCCCCTCGGCATCACAGGATGATTTTGACTTTGTCCGGCAGCTGATCGAAGGTAATCACATTCCGCCGGATGTAAAGATCTCCGTTTTGACCCAGGCCCGCGAACACCTGATCAAACGCACGGTCGAGTCGCTCAAAGGTGTTAAACAGGCGATCATCCACTGCTATGTGGCAACGAGCGATCTGCACGGCAAATTTGTTTTCAACAGCGACCACGATCAGGTCATGCAAATGGCGATCAACGGCACACGGCTGGTGCGTGATTATGTCAATGCTTCCGGCATGAAAGATGTTATTGCCTACGAATTTTCGCCGGAAGAATTTACCGACAGCGATCTGGATTTTGTGATCGATGTCTGCAAAAAGGTCAAAGAGGTCTGGGGTAAATCCGCCAAGCGTGATTTCATCTTGAATCTGCCCGCCACGGTGGAACGGCGTCCGCCCAACCAGTACGCAGATATGATCGAATACTTTGTTAATAATTATCCTTACATGGACGAAAGTACCGTAAGTATCCATGCTCACAACGATCAGGGTTGTGCGGTTGCGGCAAGCGAACTGGCTTTGCTGGCGGGTGCCGAGCGTGCCGAAGGTACGATCTTCGGGCATGGCGAACGCACCGGCAATCTGGATATACTGGTGCTGGCGTTGAACTTGTACAGCCGCGGCATTGAAACGGGCTTGGATTTTTCCAACCTGCCGCGGATCGTTGATACGGTGGAACACGCTTCGGGTATTGATGTGCATTGCCGCCACCCATACGCCGGGAAGCTGGTCTTTACGGCGTTTTCCGGCTCGCATCAGGATGCCATCCGCAAAGGCATGGACCGTCGCGAGGAAATCGGTAAGTTCTTCAATCAGGGCTGGAAGATACCGTATCTGCATATCGACCCGCGCGATGTAGGCAGAGATTACGAACAGCTCATCCGCATCAACAGTCAGTCGGGCAAAGGCGGCGTAGCTTATGTGCTGGAAAAGGAATTCGGCATTTTTGCACCTAAAGCCATGCACCCGGCGATCGGGGCGGCGGTGCAGAAAGTTACCGACAAGCTCGGCGGCGAAATAACCGCCAAAACGGTACATGAAATTTTTGAAGACAACTTTGTCAATCTGGGTACGCCGTACAATATTTCCGAATATTCACGCATCACCCAGAATATTGCCGAAGGTCAGGTGGAAATACAGTTTACGCTCCGTTGCGGCGAAAAAGAAGAAGTCATTTCTTCTTCCGGCAACGGTATATTGTCGGCGGTGGCAAGCGGTTTGCAGAAGAGCAGTCTGGTGCCGGAGTTCAAGCTGGAAGATTACAGCGAACACACCATGGGCAAAGATAAAAACGCTACGGCGTTGGCTTTTGTAGGCATCCGTCTGCTGGACAGCAAAAAACTCGTTTACGGTGCCGGTTCGCATCCGGATATTGCCCGGACTGCGGTGGCGGCATTGGTAAGTGCATTGAATTGTGCCGTGCGTGAAGGTAAAAATTGATCAACAAAGTAAAATCCATGCTCAAAGGCGGGGCATTTCTGCTCCGCCCGGGCATTTTTTTGCTTTTTTCTGCAGCTCTGCCGCTCTTTGCCGACAATGGTAAAGTGTGCGATTTAAGCACATTCAGCCATGTCCGCAGCGCCATCCTGCCGGATATGGAAAAGTGTTTGCCGGAAGATACATTTTCAATCGTGCTGGATGAAACGTTCTTCAGCACTCCGGAAAACCCTGCCAACGGTATTTGCATAATTGATAAAGCCGGCAAAACAGTTCCGTTTGAGCTGAAAAAAATTCCGGAGACTCTTGAAACCATCCGGGAAAATCAGCTTACCGGCAGAATCGTCCGCAACCAGCAGCTCCCTGACGGCAGAAATGCCATTGACTTTGAAATTGATGAAAACAATAAGACAGTCAGCCTGATAGAGTTAGTGGGCGATAAACTCCCCGCCGGATCTCAACTTACCATAGCCGCCGGCGACGGCAAAAACTGGCAGATCGCGGTGGATAAACTTAAATTGTCGGATATAACCCAACTTGCAGATCCAGTCAACCGCCGTTTTCCGCTGCCGGTGCCGCTCCAGGGCAAGATCGTCAGATTGATATTGGAAAAAGGCAGATTCCCGGCGTTGGAAGCGGTACGGGTTTTTGAGCATCAGCGGGAACCGGCACAAGGCACATTTACCAGATCGTATAATATTACACATTTGGGCAGCAGAAACGGAAAAACTGTACTTAAAACGATATACAATGCCAACTATATACCGCTGACCCGGCTGAAGCTTCAACTGGATAAGGAGCTGTATCTGAACAAAGTAACAGTGCTGGGCAGCAATGACCGCCGCAAATGGCAGGAAATCAGTTCCGGCAGTATCCGGAAAGTCGATCTGGATGAAGTCGATTCGCTGGATTTTCCGGAGTGCCGTTACAAATATATCATGCTCTGCATCGAACACATGGCCAATGCTCCGGTCAAAGTGAGGAATATCCGGGCCTACGGCTCTGCGTACCATTATATCATCAATGGCGGCAAAGACCGGAAAGAGCTGACATTGTATTACAATCCGGCAACTGCCGTATATTCAGAGGAGATAAATATTCCTGTAAAAGCCGGATACGGCATCAGCCATCCCCAACCTAACAAACTGCACAAAACCGGGGTTCGTGACCGGGCATCATGGAACCATCTGGCAGGAGTTCTGATCGTTCTTCTGGCATTTATTTCCGCAATGGTGCTGACCGCACAAGTCAAACGCTCCGATAAACTCCTGCCCGAAGATTAATTACGGTATCTGGTCGGATCGCTTATTCCGGCATCGGCAAAACCCTTTTTACGCAAGGTGCAACTGTCGCACACCCCGCAGGCATTGCCGTTGTCATCGGCCTGATAACAGCTTACGCTCAATGAGTAATCCACCCCCAGCTCCACACCTTTGCGGATGATTTCGGCTTTGCTCCAGTTCTGCAACGGTGTGCGGATGTCAAACGCCCAGTTTTCATCGCAGGCACAGGTTCCCAGGCGGGCGGCTTCGCTGAAGGCTTTGATAAATGCCGGACGGCAATCCGGATAACCGGAGTAATCCACGCTGTTTACGCCTATATAAATGGTGCGGGCTCCGATCACTTCGGCATAAGCACTGGCCAGCGAAAGGAAGATAAGATTTCTTGCCGGAACATAAGTTACCGGGACGCTATTACCGTCGATCTCCCGGTTTTCCGGCACATCCAAATCATCGCAAGTGAGGGCCGAACCGCCCCATTGCCGCAAATTTACGCTCAAAATCTGATGAGCGGCCACGCCGATACTTTTGGCCAACGCTTCTGCCGCCGCCAGTTCGCTGGAGTGCCGCTGCTGATAATCAAAACTCAACGCGTAAACTTCAAAGCCTTCAGATTTGGCAACTGCCAGACAGGTGGCGGAATCCAGACCGCCGGATAAAAGAACTACTGCTTTTTTATTTTCCATAACAAAAACCCTGTTGTATAGAGGTGATTTTAAAATAACCGCATCTGAAAATTATCGTCATCGTCTTTTTTGACCGTGGGCATTTTACGCACCCGCTGACGGCTGGCGATCTCGTTCAGATTGGATTCTTTGAGCTGCGAACCGCCGCAATTACAGCCGGAAGAACTTTCCAGATCATTGAGTATTGCCCCCGCCCGTTTTATAACTTCTTTGGGCAGACCGGCAAGCTGGGCTACATGTATGCCGTAACTGCGGTCAGTGGCACCGGGGACGATCTGCCGCAGAAAGATGATCCGGTCGCCATATTCCCGCACGGCAATATTGTAATTGTTCACCCCCCGCTTTTCTTCGGCAAGCTGTGTGAGTTCATGGTAATGCGTGGCAAACTGGGTGCGACAGCGGCAATGTTCATCGTCGTGCAGATATTCAGCAACCGCCCAGGCTATGCTCAAACCGTCAAAGGTGCTGGTGCCTCGGCCGATTTCGTCTAAAATAACCAGACTGCGGGGAGTTGCATAGTTGAGGATGTTGGCAGTTTCCACCATTTCGACCATAAATGTACTTTGCCCGCGGGCGAGGTCGTCGGCGGCACCCACGCGGGTGAAAATGCGGTCAACCAACCCGATTTCGGCACGATCCGCCGGAATGAATGAACCGATTTGAGCCATGACCGTCAGCAGAGCTGTCTGCCTTATATAGGTGGATTTACCCGCCATGTTCGGGCCGGTGATAAGCATCATGCGGTTGCAGTCGCCATCGAGCAGACAATCGTTCGGCACAAAGTTTTCGCTCTGCATGTTGATTTCCAGCACCGGGTGTCTGCCGCCGGTGATACACAAACGGTCGTCTTCGGTGATCTCCGGGCGGATATAATGCCGTTCTCTGGCACATTCGGCAAATGAGCAAAGTACATCCAGCACCGCAATGACTCTGGCGGTATTCTGAATTTCCAATGTATGCTGCAACGCCATTACCCGCAACGCCTGAAAGAGTTCGAGTTCCAACGCTTTGGCTTTTTCTTCCGCACCCAGGATCTTGCTTTCCAGCTCTTTGAGTTCGGGAGTGATAAATCTTTCGGCATTGACCAGAGTTTGTTTTCGCACATAATCTTCCGGCACCAATGCCAGATTGGACTTGCTTACTTCTATATAGTAGCCGAAAACGCTGTTGTACTTGACCTTCAAAGACTTGATCCCGGTGCGTTCCTGTTCGCGGTTTTGAATATTTGCCAGCCAGCCTTTTCCCTCGGTGGCGGCTCTGCGTAATTCATCCAGTCCGGCATGATAACCGGTGCGGATGATCCCGCCATCGGCAATGGTCAGCGGCAGTTCGTCATTCAGAGCCTTGTTTATTTCGGATGCCAGTTCCGGCAGCGGCACGATCTGATTTTCTATTTCCCGCAACAGCGGAACATCAAATTCTTCCAGCAGAGCTTTTATCCCCGGCAGAATTTCCAGACTTACTGCCAGAGCCGCCAGATCGCGGGCGTTGGCTGTACCCAGATTGAGCCGGCCGGTTATGCGTTCCAAATCGCGTACCACGCCCAGAGTTTCGACGATTTCGCTCAAAGCAAAGGGATCACCCCGCAGAACATCCACTGCGTCAAGGCGGGAATCAATGGCACTTTTTTCGTACAGCGGCCGCAATATCCACTCCCGCAGCAGACGGCTGCCCATCGGCGTGGAGGTTTTATCCAGTGCCCCCAGCAATGTAACGCTTTTATCGGAGCCGTACATCGGCTCGACCAATTCCAGATTCCGCTGACTTATGGCATCAAGCTCCATATAATTGCCGGACTTGCAGACTTTCAGCCGTTTGATGTGCGATATTTCCTGCCGGAGATTTTCCGACGCATAATGCAGTACCGCCGCCGCCGCTCCGATCCCGGCGGTCAGTTCCCGGCACCCCAGACCATCCAGACTCAAGATATTGAAATGTCGCAGCAGGGCATCGCGGGCAAACTCGGTGGCAAACACCCACTCATCGACTTCGGTAAACATTATCTTACTGCGGGAACCGGGCAGTTTACCTTCCATCTGCCACTTTTCCATACAGTTGGCAGGCACCAGACACTCCCCGGCGGCAATGCGTGAAAGTTCACTCTCCAACGCCGGGAGCGAATCAAACTCTATAACATTGAATTCCCCGGTGGAAATATCCAGATAAGCCAATGCACAACGCTTTTTCACCCAGTTCAACGCCGCCAGAAAGTTGCTGACCTGCGGTTTGAGTATGCTTGAGTCGATCACTGTGCCGGGGGTGATGATGCGGGTGATCGCCCGTTTGACGATACCTTTGGCAAGTTTCGGGTCTTCAAGCTGTTCGGCGATGGCGACCTTGACTCCGGCATTGAGCAACCGCGGCAATTGACTGTCCAATGCGTGCCACGGGAATCCGCACATGGGGTATCCCTGACGCTTGGTCAGAGTCAATTCCATAATGGCACTTGCCTTGACCGCATCGTCAAAGAACATTTCATAAAAGTCGCCCAGCCGGAAAAGCAGTATTGCGTCAGCGGGTATCTCCGCTTTGGCAGCCTGATACTGCTGCATCATAGGTGTAAGTTTGCCTTCAGCCATTATCCGATATACTCCAACTTCAGCAATCGCCGAGTGTTTTCAGCAATTTGGGTATGGCACGCTCAAACCGCACGCCGTAATTTTCGTGTTCCGGGTCGGCAATGGTCAGCTTGAGGCTTTCCACGGTGTTATCGGCGGCGATCTGCAAGGCTTCCAGCAATGATTTGCCCCGCACTAACGCTCCGACGGCAGTACTGGCAAAAACATCACCCGTACCGTGGAACGACACATTGAGCCGGTCGTGGTAATAGCTGAAAAATTCGTCTTTAACTGAATCGTAGCCCATCAGACCGACTTTGCCTTTTTCAAAACTCACTCCGGTAAGTACGGCACACTTTGCCCCCAGAGCAGTAAGTTTTTTCAAAAGATTTTTGATATATTCTTCGCTGTAATCCTGCAAACAGCACTCTTCGCCGAGCATGAATGCCGCTTCGGTCAGATTCGGTACCACCACATCTGCCTGACGGCAGAGTTTTGCCATTGCCCGGGCAAATTCCGGCGTGAAACCGGGATAAAGTCTGCCGTTGTCCGCCATTACCGGATCGACAAAGATCAGATTGTTTTTGCGTTTGAAATCAGTGAAAAATTTATCTACCAGATCAAGCTGTTCAAAACTGCCCAGATAACCGGTATATATGGCATCGAATTCAAACTTTTCCTTTTTCCAATGCTCCACAATCGGGGTAATATCGCTGGTGAGATCCCGGAAAGTGAATCCGCTGAACATGGTATGGGTGGAAAGCACCGCCGTCGGCAATATACTCGTTTCGATCCCCATAGCGGAAATAATCGGCAACGCAACTGTCAGAGAACATTTTCCGACGCAGGAAATATCCTGTATCGAAACAACGCGTTTCATATCCATAATTACCATCTCCTGTATTCGTGTATAATAATGATAATAAATCATCAGAGAAGTAATTTAACTCCAAAACTGCTCTTTTTCAATTCGCAAAACTTCTTTTTATATAAAAAGGTGAATATTTATCCGGATGACTGTTTGCATTATTACTTTTCCGGACTATCTTTATTAAATCAGAAAGAGGAGCAAGCAGATTGGATAACCGCCGGAAAGTGTTTTTTATATTGTCAGCACTGCTTTTTGCCGTGCTGTTGTGCCGTATGCTCTTTCTGGCAGGCAGCGGAGGCGGAAGCTACCGGCAAAGTGCCGGAAAAACTTCGCATACAACCGGTTCACTCTCCGCTATACGCGGCAGGATATTTGACCGGCACGACAAACTTATTGCGTGGTCGGAACGGTGCTATGATCTGACCGTGATCCAACTGCCGGAAGATAAAAAACGCCGCCAACACCTGCAGAATGTACTTTTTGCTGCCATGCAAATAAAAATCGACTGGCACAAATTCAATTCAGATACTCTCCCGGCGGTAATAAAATTCAACCTGACCGCCGCTGAACTTGCTTCAGCCGACACTCTGACAGAAAAATACAGCGAATTTGATGTTGACTTACGCTGGGAACGCCGCCGCAGTGCCGCAATTCCGGAGCTGGGCGAAGTACGGCAGACCGACGGCATGGAGCATGGTGTATCCGGCTGGGAAAAAGAGTTCGACCATATATTGCGGGGCAAACCGGGAACTTTTTCCGTAATGCTCGACCGCCACGGTAAATGGGTGAATTCCACATTCCGCATAATAACGCCGCCATGCAATGGTACTGATGTATATTTAAGCGAAGAACTTCCGGAGAAGAATCATGAGTAAACGCTCCGAACAGCAAAACCATATACTTTACAGCTCGCTGATGATCGTTATTCTGGCGGCGGCGATCAGCGTGTGGGGACTGCTGGCAATTTACCGCACGCTGGCTCTGACCGGCAAATGGGAACACTTTCTCGGCAGGCAAAGTCTGTGGATGCTGGCGGCATGGATAATATTCTTTTTGCTGAAAAAATCAAGTTTTGAAAAAATCATGCGAATTGCCCCCATCGTTGCCGCCGCCGGTGCTGTACTGCTGCTGTTTCTGCCGCTTTGCGGTATGAAAGTCAACGGAATGAGCGGCTGGTACGCGTTAGGCCCGATCACGATCCAGCCTTCGGAAATACTTAAAGGTTTTTACATAGTTGTTCTGGTAAAAATCATGACCTCGGAACAATTATCACAGTTTTTCCGCTTTATAATATCTCTGGCAGTGATCGGTACTTTTATGATACTGCTGCTGATCCAGCCGGATTTCGGCACTATGAGCGTTTATGCTGTTGGCGGAATATGTACACTCTATTTCTGCCGGGCAAAGATCAAATATCTGGCAATAACGGCTCTGGCGGCGATACCGGCGGCATTGACGGCGGTCATGCTGTACCCGTATATGCTGAACCGTTTGATAAACTTCTTTGATCCATCGCTTGATCCGGGCGGCGGCAGTTGGCACCTCCGGCAATTTTCCACTGCCATTGCCCGCGGTGAATGGTTTGGGGTAAAAGGCGATATGGCAGTGTGGAGCAACAGTTTTTTGCCGCTGTCGCACAATGATTCAATCTTTGCGGGGATGTGCGAAATGCTGGGATTCACCGGCTCGCTGATACTGCTCATGCTCTACGCGGCATGGTTTTACCAGATGTATGCTTTGAGTTTCTGGCGGCATGAACCGCATCGGAGAATGGTCATCGACTCCATGGCATGTATGCTTATGATGCAGACATTTCTGCATATATTCGTCAATCTTGGCTTACTGCCGCCAACGGGCATAACCCTGATATTGGTAAGCTACGGCGGCAGTTCCGCAGTCGGTACAATGATAATGCTCGCCATGATAATTTCCGCCGGAACTGTTGATAAACAACACAGTATATAGTCTGTTTACCGCATACACAGGCAACAGGTATGGCAACATAACAGAAAATAACGGTAATTAACGGGTGGCGTCTGCCGCCGGTGCTGTTCTGCTACAGACATCTCCCATACACTCCCATATATTCCCATACATTCCCGCAAAACAGCCGCTAAAGCTGTAACCGGGAAAAACATGACGCAAGATTGCGGATGGATTGCAAATACGGCAAGTGCTTTTGCAAGACGCCGCAGGAACAATAAAAAATATAGCGACAAAACAGCCGCT